>CAMAUE010000097.1 GCA_945861245.1 Singulisphaera sp. GP187 | reverse complement strand
AGGCATCGGCGGCGGGACGGCCTTGGCTAACGCTGTCTTCGATGTGGTGTTTCCCATCGTCGTCTTGGCAGATGCCGGCCTCTTCTCGGCAACCGCGGTTTCGGCCGGAGCGTCCTGCGTTTCAGCGGCAACTTTGACGGGCTTCGCGCACCTCGGGCACTTGACCGACTTACCGATCAACTCATCTTTCACTTTGACTTTGCCCGAACAATGAGAGCAGGTGGCAACGACCGGCATGGGATTGACTCGTGGAGGTTTCCGTTTTTCAGAGCCGGAAGCGTAAGCGACGGTTTATTTTGACCGTCGCTTACGCTTCCGGCTCTGGGGTCTGCGGTCTGGCGGACCTAATGCGGCGGCTGGGCGGACTTCGGTGGATGGAAAAAGAGGAACAACATTGCCGCCGCCACAAGGGCTACTAATGACGGCGCGAGGAAGAGCGAGCGGAAATCTAATCCTGTCTCCATTACCTGCGGAACAGAGATTAGCTGACTGTAGGGATCTTGTTGAGTCAGCATCATGACAAGATTACTCATTTTCTCTGGCGTCTCAAGGTAAACTGTCTTGAACCTCCCGCCGAGATACGACCAAACGAACGTACCCACAAACGGGCCGGCGCCGAGGATCAAGAAGTTGAAAAGCCCCTGAGCACTTGAGCGCGAGTTCTTCGGCAGAAACTCATCGACAAAGATATACACCGTCGCGAAGTAGAACGCATAGCAAATCCCGTGGAGCACGTTTACGGACACCGCCAACCAAAGCTCGGGTGCCAGCGCAAAGATACCGAAGCGAACGGTATGGCCGAGGATGCCGATGGTCATCGTGACGCGCCAGCCGAGGCGTTTAAGACACGCGCCGAGGACAGCCATCGTGGCGATTTCGGCAAACTGTCCGATGCTCATGACGGGCATGACCCAGTTGGCGGGAATGCCGACGCTTTTCAGGAAATCGCCGGTATACATGAAGTAACATTGGTGCACCGCCGAATCGAAAAACGTCACAGCAAATAGCACAAGGAGGAACGGCGATCGCAACAGTTTCAGGGAATCGAGCCAGGCGAATTGCCCGTCGCCGGCTTGTGCCGGTTTCGGCGGCGTATGCGGCAGGCTTAGGCTGAAGGCCGCCAGCAACAATGAGGCGACGCCAGAGGCCACAAAGGTATAGCGTGTCGCTTCCTGAAGGGCCTCGCCTGTCTTTGCCGTACCGAGCGCCTTGCCCAGCCATTCGATGACATCGACGGAACCGAAGGCCGGTACCTGCGCCCAATCCACCATGACGAATACGAAAGGCCAACTGGCGGCGATCCAGCCAATCGTACCCCACAGCCTAACCAGGCCAAAGTCGTTTTGCGCGTCTTTGAGATTGGCGAATGCGATCGAATTGGTTATCGAGATCGTCGGCACATAAAATAACGAGTGAACGAGCATCAGAAAAAAGAAAGGCCAAAAACCTTGCACGAAAAACAGACCGAGAATGGCCAACCCGCCGATCAAATGGCTGAAGGCGAGGAATCGCTCGGCTGCGAAGTTGCGATCGGCAAACTGCGTGCTGAAGAACATCGCTGTGAAGGATGCCAGAGCGAATGCATTGAGCACCCAGGCCTTCTCCAGGTCGGAGAATCCGAGGCTCGGCAGATAGCCGAAAATCAACGGCAACCACGCGCCCCAGATGAAGAACTCCAGGAACATCATCACCGACAATTTGTTGCGAACCGACAGATTCATATCGTTGCTCCTGTACAATAATCGCAAGGTGACATGTTAGACAGACGCAAGGCACAATGCAAGCGCCCAATTTCGCAAAAAAGAAATTGGTCGAACGCTCATGCGGCATGGATCGCTGACTCCTGACTCCTGGTGAACCCTCATGCAAATCGAATTCCACGGCCTGCAATTTCAGGCATCGCACATCACTTGCAATCTCTGGACTCCCTGGCGGGCGTCCGCGCTCGAACATCGGCTATTCAACGAGATCAAGCAGATCGACGGCGTCACGCTCGAAACCGGTCCGGACGAGCTGCGCGTGCAACTCACGTCCGTTGCCGCGTGGAAGCAGGCACAGCACAACATGACGCGATTGCTCAAAGGTTGGCAGGAGGAGGCGACGACGTTTGGCAAGGAGCGCCGCGTTTATCGCTGGTTGTTTGAAGGCGACACCGACGAGCACGGCTACGATCACGCCAGCGATGTCGCCTGCCTGTGGATTTATTTGCGTGCCGGCATCGAACGCGGCGACCTCGACGATGGCGAACCCGTCGAGTGGGTCGATTTCAGCGGCTTCGGTCTGCGCCTTTGGCCTGTGGACGAGCGAACGAAATCCGGCACTGGCGGGAAGGTCGGCCTTGGATAAACTCTACCGGAACGAATCCTTGTGCCGAACCGTGAGTCTGAAATGGCGCAGCCGTCCGACAGCAAGCCGATGACCGAACTCGCTGATCAAGGCGCGACGGTGCTCGACCTCACCCGCGTGGCGCCAGGCGAATCGATTCCCCTACAAAACGATGCCAGGAATGCAGCTGGGCTGGCACCCTATGTGGGACAACGGTTCGGCGAATACGAAATTCTGTCCCAGATCGCCCAAGGCGGCATGGGCGTTGTCTATCGTGCCCGTCAGCTTAAGCTGGGAAGGGTCGTAGCACTGAAGATGATCCTCGCCGGCCGGCTCGCCAATGCTGAGGACGTCGGTCGATTCCGCGCTGAAGCCGAAGCGGCGGCGCGATTGCAACACCCCAATATCGTTGCCGTCCATGATGTCGATCAGCATGAAGGGCAGCATTATTTCACGATGGATTTCATCGACGGCGAAAGCCTCGATCGACGAATCGTGGCCGGGCCTCTTGCAGGCAAGTCGGCGGCGCGCTACGTGCGCATCCTGGCGCGGGCTGTGCATTACGCGCACAAGAACGGCATCTTGCATCGCGATCTGAAGCCGACGAACATCCTGATCGACGCCGATGACGAGCCGCACATCACCGACTTCGGCCTGGCCAAGCGCCTCGGTCTCGACACTGGGCAAACGCGCACCGGCACGGTGCTCGGCACGCCAAGCTACATGTCACCGGAACAGGCCCAGGGCAGGATCGCCGAACTCGGGCCGACGACCGATGTCTATAGCCTCGGTGCCATCCTGTACGAATTGATGACGGGTCGCTCGCCGTTTCGCGGCGAAACGCCGCTTGATACCGTCATGCAAGTCATCGATCACGAGCCTGTGCCGCCGGTGTTGTTGAATCCCAAGATCGATCATGATCTGCAAACGATTTGCTTGAAATGCCTGGAAAAGGAGCCAACGCTGCGCTACGCCTCGGCCGAGGAGCTGGGCGATGATTTGCAGCGCTACCTCGATGGTGAATCGATTACGGCTCGCAGCTTCAACGTAATCGATCGGCTGACCCACACGCTCGAGCGCGATCAGCACACGGCCGATTTTTCGGCTTGGAGTTCGATGGTCCTCATAATGGCGGCCGTGGTACTCAGCGAACATGTGGCGGTCTTCGGCTTCGTCCGCGCCGAGTTGCCCATGCCTTTTATCGCCGTCGCGCGATTTCTACAATTCGTGCTGCTGGGCCTGTTGTTCTGGTACAATCGCCGCAGCCAACTGCTACCCACGAGCGCGGCGGAGCGCGAGTTATGGTCGATCTGGATCGGTTACTTTACGTCCTATTTCTTCGTCGTTCTCGTGACGCGCCTGCTGATTCGTGTCGACGTGTTGAGTATTCCAGCAGACGTTCGCATACAGAAATATCTGGCGGAGCTTCTGCCCTACCCGTTTATTTCACTCGTTGCGGGCCTGGCGTTCTTCATCATGGGCGCAAACTATTGGGGACGATGCTATGCGTTTGGCGTCGCGTTCTTCATCATGGGGCCAATCATCGTGCTCGACCTGACGCTTGGTCCGCTACTCTTTGGGGTGCTATGGTCGGTCACGCTGGTAATTCTTGGGCTGCATCTGCGTTGGCAAGGACAGCGGCTGCAAGAAGAACACGAGAAATCGAAAATCACAAATTCACAAGCGGCGACCATGCTGTTGAAAGGGAAACCGTGACCGCCGATTTTTTGTACGGGTTCCCAAACAGGAGTTTGGGAACGAGAAAATAGCGACCTGGGCGTGTTTTCGTCGGGCCATGGATTGCAAGCAATCATTCCGATTGTTCAACGTGAGCGCTAAGCCGCAAGCGGAAATGCGGGAATCATCAACTTTACACCGGAGGCTCTCTCATGTATCGTCGTATCGCTGTCGCCGTACTTCTTTCGCTCGGCCTGGGCGCTGTTCGCGCACAGGAGGACGGCTTCAAGTCGCTCTTCAATGGTAAGGACCTGAGCGGCTGGGTCAACGTTAATTGCGCGCCGAGCACGTGGTATGTCAAAGACAACATGATTATCACCACCGGCAAACCGACCGGCTACCTGCGCACCGATCGCATGTACGAGAACTTCGTCCTCGAATTTGATTGGTTCCACGCGCCCGAGCCAAAAGGTGCCGTCGGCAACTCAGGCCTATTCGTCTGGGGCGATCCGATTCCCGCCGTCGGCACGGGCTACACCCGCAGCATCGAAGTGCAGGTGCTCGTCAATCTCCTCTACAAAGACAAGAAGGGCAACCCGACCGCCACCAGCCATGGCGACCTCTTCAGCATCTGGGGCGCCAAGTGCAAACCCGATCGCCCGCATCCCGCAGGCTCCGAACGCTGCTTGCCCAGCGAGAATGTCTGCAAGGGCGAGTACGAATGGAACCACTATCGCGTCACCGCCAACAACGGCGTGCTCAAACTCGCCGTCAACGGCAAGGATGTCTCGGGCGTGACGGAATCGAACCCGCGCAAGGGCTTCCTCGCCCTCGAATCCGAAGGCTCGGAATGCCGATTCAAGAACATCAAGATCAAGGAGTTGCCAAGCACGAATCCGAAGGCGAGCGAGATTTGCGACGAAGACAAGGGCTTCACCTGCCTCTTCACCGGCCTCGACCTGAACGGTTGGAAGGCGACCGACATGCACAAGAAACATTGGATCATGCGCGACGGCGTGCTCAACTGCGACGGCAAAGCGACATACGCAACGGCAAGCCTCGCCACCGAGAAATCGTTCGGCAACTTCGAGTTGATTTGCGATTTCAAATCGAAAGCCAGCCTTATTCTGAACCCGGGCGGAGCGGGCAAAGCCATCAGCCTGGAAGCAACGGGCAAAGGCTGGAGCCGCGCGCTCGTGCGTGTCCAGGGCAATGGCGTTAGCGTCAGCATCAATGGCAAGGGCGTCAGCGATTTGAAATTGGACAAAGCGCCGACCGCCGGTCCAATCGCGCTTCGGCAGCAAGGCGAAGCGACGCAATTTCGCAATCTGTTTATTCGCGAGTTGAAGTGATGTCTCGCTTGTCGTTTAGCGCTCGCATGACGACACGGGAGCGCTAAATGGCAAGCAGATTATTTACAATCCCTTGTTGGTAAATTGCTTCTCGTTAAATGTCGGGTTTAGCTCGATATCGCGGAAATAGTAGTCGGCGATCGTTTCACCTTTGCTGTCTCGCAACTCGTAGCCGACGTGCAGCAGCGATTCCATATCGATGTAGATCGTCATCTTGGCGATGCCATCATCCTCGGGCGGATCGTATGGATCGCGGATGAGGACATAACAGAGCCGATCGACCTGTTTCAGCAGCTTGATGCCGTCGTACTTCAAATGCAGCTTGTCTCGCTTCTGGGCGTCATATACGCTGTTGAGTGTGTTTTTCGCGGCCTGACGGAAGCCGAACTGCGTGATGGGGAAGCGACTGGTGGCCTTGGCGCTGAGCGAATTTACGTCGTAATGCATCAAGAAGCCGAGGAAGACGGGACGTACGATGAGTTTGTCATTATTCTCGCCTTTTACATAGAGTGTGGCGGTTGCGAGTTCCACTCCTTTTAGCCATTTGAAATGCACGCTGAACGGCTCCTCGCGGAAATGAATCACGATTTCCTCGGGATTACGCAGCTTATCTTTGACCCGCTCCTGCTTCAAAAACAGCAACCGATAGCCCTTCACGTCTCGGTCGTATTTATCCAAACTAGCTTGAAGGAACTCAACTGGCTTATTCCTGGCCAATTCCTCTAACATTTTAGAGCGTTCCTCGCCGATAACGAAAAGAGGCTTCCACGGCAAATTCATGGGAAATGACTGACTGGGAGAAATGGCGAAGCAGGCCAAGATATTTCGCTGGTCTTGCGTCAGCGGATCGACTACGGGCGGAACATAGGGCGGGTCAACCGTCTCTTCCTTGTGCCGAAGGAGTGGGAAAAGGCCTAGCGGCGCGACGAGAAGAATCGCGAGAAGCAGTTTGCGGAACATGACGCGGTCCTTTGCGATGCGATGCGCGGTAATCCTAATGGCATAGTGTAACCGTTCGCCAACCTGCCCGTCAATCGCATCTGCAATTTTGCCGGAATGAGACGAGTAGCCATTCTTGATTTCCGCTTGCGGTTTAGCGTTCGCAGGGTATTGTTCGATCGCTAAGCCGTAAGCGGGAATCAATAATGCAACTGCTAGAACTTACCTAGTGTCGATCGAATTCACGGAGGCAGCAGCTATTTCCGGATACATCCGCCAGATTGGTTGGCATGGATTGTTGGCCGCCCTCTTCATCGCGCCGATGTTAACGGGCTGCGCGGCTGCGTTTCCGCAGGTCATCGACTCCAAGCCGATGCGATTCGAGGCCAAGCCCGCGACAGTCTTTGTCGCCGACGGCGCCGGCGGTTTTCAGTTCACCTCGAAAACGCTTCACAACGTCCTCGAGCGCGATGGCTATCCGATCGATGTCGTTACCTTTCAGTGGTCGCATGGCAACAATCGCATCTACGCAGATCAAACTGATTACGCCTACGCCCGCATGCAAGGCCGACGCTTGGCGGAGATCGTCCTCGCCCATCGCGTCGCCAATCCCAATCGGCCCACTTTCCTCGCCGGGCATAGCGCCGGCTCTCTTGTGGTGTTGACCGCAGTCGAGACGCTTCCGCCGGGAACAATCGAAGACCTGATCTTGCTCTCACCGTCATTGTCCTACAAATACGACCTGCGCGAAGCCCTTCGGCGAGTCGCACACGGAGTGCACGTTCACTACAGCCCACATGACTATATCTATCTCGGCCTGGCGACTCGGCTCATCGGTACGTCCGACCGGCTGCGGACGAAAAGTGCCGGCCGTGTCGGGTTCGGTGACCGCTTTTTCGCTGCCGACCCCGAATCGCAGCACAAACTCCGCCAGCATCCCTGGACGCCCAAAGACCGCGCCTTGGGACACAACGGCGGGCACTTCGGCACCTATGCCCCGAACTATTTGCGCGAGTACATTTTTCCACTGTTCGATCCCGCGCGGGTGCGGCGAATTCGTAACGAAGCCGCTACCGTCGAGTCAGAACCGCGCGCGAAATAAACAGTCCAATAAAAAGCCGCTTACTCGGTGCGCGGCTCTGATAAGAACACGCCAAATCTGTAACTTTGACCAAGGATTTCTAAGAAAACACGAAGCGAGTTGACGCGTCATGCTCCGCTGGCGCAGCGAGGCTAAACGAAATTGATGGTCAACGGAAAACGTAATACCCTGCTCCCGCAATCATCACGACGATGAACATAAGTAGAAAATACGTTGCCGTCGCATAGGAACCGGCCAATTGATATGCCTCGGCATCGGCATCCAGCGCGGACTGTGTCCAGGTTACGCTCGCCTGTTCCTTGACCAATTTTTGAAATACGCCGGCGATGAAGCCTTGCACGCCGACGGCGCCGGTCGCAGCGATGTAGAATCCTGAATACCGGAACATCGGCTCTCTCTCGGGCATCATGGCGGACGTGACGATGTCGCACACTGCGTCGGCTCGTTCGTTCAGTTCCGTCAACAGCAGCGTCAGGCGGGAGTTTCGCAAAAAGAGCGGCGATACTTCCTTGTTCGCTTCGGTCTCGGTCTGAAAAACCGAATAGACGCTGTCCTGCATGTAGGTCGTGCAGATCCACGACAGCGAAGTGCGAAGGTGTCGCCGAATCTCGTTCGCGGTCATGCGGGTCGCCATCGGGAAGCTGCCACCGCGACGGCTGGACAATTCCTTCAGGCGCTGCAGACTGAGAAATTCCTTGAAGCCGGGCAGGTCTTCCAGGTCAACCAGTAGACTGACGACGGGGCAGTCGATCTTCATTTCGGCTCGAGCCGTCGTCAGGTCTTCGAGACAGGCCTGGGCGGTCAACAGGGCCTCGCCGGAGGTATCCGTGCCGGCCAGGGGGATGAGCAGGAGGATGCCATTGGCGGCGCATTCGGATTGGCGTTCCCGCGTGATCAATCGACAGAGATGCGCGAGCCTCGCTTTGAGGCGGGTAACTTCGTCGTTGTCGGCCAGCAAATCGTTGGCGAGCGGTTTGCCTCGATCGGCGCGGTAGGCTTTGCGTTTTTCGAGCACGGTGGCTTCGCGTCCCAGTGACGCCGCCACCACTTCGCGGGCTTTAAGTGCGTCGCGGTCGAATGCGCCGACCGTGGCGTCGGCGTTTTCCAGTCCGTCATCGGCGGCGATGGCGGCGGGCAGCACGGTCTCGTCGCGGGCCAGGATACCCGCCAGCTTGCCCAACACGGATGCGCCCCGGCATGTGACGTAGATCGCACCGGGATACGCCGACTTCGGCGAGCTTTCCTTTTCCGCGTAGACATGAATCGGGGCGTTGGCATCCGGCGGCGAGTGTTTGACGACCCATTTGACGCCGGCGCTGTCGAACATGTTGGTCTCTGCCGATTCGGGCCGACCGAGCACGAGAAATAGCGACACCTGATGCGGCACGATACCCGCCTTGGCGACGGCCTCCATCGCCGTTTCCCAAGCTGCGTCGATGTCGGGGAATGGCGATTCGTCTTGTTCGCCTTCCCAGGTCGCGAAAAAGAAATAGAGGACCACGCCAACGAGAATGACGATCAGACCGAGCAACGGCGCGTAAAAAGGTTTCAGCCGCGGCGTGAACGCCGGCAGCCAGCGGCCCAGATTGATGGCGTCGTTGAAGTAATAAAGCGCGTATTCAAAGGCGACGAAGAGAGTCAGCAGAATCAGCCATGTCACAATGGCCCAGATCACCTTGTTGATCCGGCTCATCGCGCCGCCGACGACCTTGCCAGTCGTGTCGCGAACAACGAGGGTGGTTACGTTCTTGACGGCGTTGGCAATCCATCCCCAGAACGCACCAAAGAATTGTTGCATATCGCGAACTCCGAGGATCGACCTGTTCAGAAGTCCCAAGTTTGCATGTTTCAGGTTTCAAGGCCGCCAGGCGGCAACGATTATTAATTGCCAAGCAGGTAATTCATGACTTCACATGGATCAACTTGCAACCAGCAACTTGCCGACTTGTATCGTCGGCTAATCCGACTTCGATTGCTTGCGCGTTTCCGATCCATCGCGAGATTTTTGGCTCAGCCACGGGGCGATGGTGAAGACCGCAAGCGCCGCCACGACGGCGAGGGTGAGGGCGCCGGCAATCGTGAATCGCTTCAGCCAAGTCTGTAATTTCTGTGAACCTGCCAATGTCTTATCGACCGTCGGCGGGACCACCAATCCTTGCGGCGGGACATAAATGCGTGCTTCCGGTTCGGTGATCTGCGTTTGGATGGCGTCACGCCAGGCATTGAGTTCAACCGGCTTTTCGCTCATCTTGCCGCGAAATCCGAGCATGACACAAAGATAATACACTTCGAGCGCATCGCGCGTCGGCCGCGTCTGCGAACGCATGGCCTGCTCCCAGAATTCGGTGTTGCGTTTGTTCAGTTTGTAAAGCGTGTACTCCATCTTGATCGCGTTCCACTGTTCATTCCAGATGGAATCAAGAATGAAGATATCATCAAGCCAACAGGCCAGGGCATAGCGGATGCCGAGAAAGCCGGTTTGGGTGGTTCCGCCGCTGGCGTCGACAAAACGTGGGTCGCCCAGGACATCAGGCCGCAGCGAATCGGGAACGGGGGCCAAGAGCAGTGCAAGCAACTTCTTTTGGCATTCCCCAAAGCGCGAGCGCCAAACGCTTTCGTTGGAGCACAGCCCTTCCTTATACTCGACGGCCGCCCGAATTACGGGGAAAACGAAATCGGCGATTTCTTTGCGCATGATTACAACTCTGCTTCGCGGTCCGTGGTCCTTGGTCCATAGATAGAGGTCAGGGATCAAGAATCACAATGCCGATGCGCGATGACTTCTTTCCACGGACTACGGACTAAAGACCAGGGACTCTTCAGCTTGCCGTCGCCTCGCCCGGAACAACGAACAGCGAAAACTGCATGGTCGTGGCGGCGTGCCCTTCGTTGGCCTTGAGGGACAAGGTACACTCGCCATCGAGGTTCCTGCTGGGGCCGATGGCGAGTCGTGTATCATTGACGCGGATTGACAGGACCAGCGATTCCTGCACGTGGGCCCATTCGACCTGCTGCGAATCACGGCTGACCTGAAAGTAGGTCAAATCGGACATCATCGGCAGAACCCGCGGCGGCAGCGGCGCATGCGTGAACTCCAGGCCTTCGATGCCGCGCATGAACATCTGATCGACGCGATTGCCGCTGCCGATCTTCATGTCGAGTTCGCCCGGCGTGGTCAATAGATCAATGACGCGTGGCGCCGCCAGGGGGCTTCGCACACCCACGAAGAGTTGCCAGGCCGGCGCAAGCCAGACGGGTTCCATCGCTACCTGCATGCGCAGGCCTTGGCCTATGAAGTCGCGTTCTTCGTAGGCAACGGTGTCGATGTCTTCTTCCAGGAAACATCGCACGCGGTAAAAGCATGTGCCCAGGTCGTCATGATCGTAGCGAGGAAGCTTGGAAACGCGGTAGTTATCGCGGAAGATCGACAACTGCCCGACCAGCCGACAAAGCTCCAGATATGCGGTGAACGGATGAACGCCCTCGGCAAACGCCAGCGTGTTCAACACGGCTGACGCCTCGTTCAATACCGCCAATCGCCCCAGGAGCTTATTGTCGCCGGGGTTCTGCGTCTCGAACGTGATGCCGCGCGTCAGGGCCTTGGCCGCGAGCTTGTCCATCCTGCTGCTCAGGTGATGATAGAGCATCTGCAATATCTGTTCAGCGAGAGGCTTCCAGGCATCACAAGCGAGGACTGGCGGGATGTAGAATTCGTCGAACTGCGGCGAATCGTCGTCGCTGCTCGTTTTCTTGAACTGGGCGATTTCCAGAACTTCGTAGCCGATGTGTTCTTGAACATCTACGAGCAGCTTGAGATTCAGCGTCCGGAACGCCAGGGCTTTCGGATCGGCGCCATCGTTCTCATCCGCGACCTCAAATTCCTCCGCCCGATAACGTGTGGTGATCGGCTCGGTCTCTTCACCCGAGTCGGTCGTGGCCGCCTGTACGGCTGAAATGTTCGGGCCTGTCGCATTGACCATGGCTAAGGCGAGGTAGAGTCGAATCTGGTCCTTGCCGATCATCAACTCTTTCAAGTCGAGCGTTGGCAGGCGCCCCTCGGCTGGCACGTCGACAACGGTACCGTCGCGCATCCGCGCTTGCAGACGCACGATTTCGAGCCGACCGCTTTGGAAAGCGTCGGCGTCCCATTCCAGTTCACGAAGGCCCCAGTTGTGGTGAGTATTCCAGCGATGACTTAAGCGAAGGCGTTCAGCATTGCAGCGGTCCTCCTGCTGCATGTGGTGTGGCCACATGAACATGCCGTCTTGCCAGAGGACCGATGAAACCGAACGCACAGTCATGGATTGATGTGTTCCGCCAGGTGAAGGAAGGTTGCCATTCGCAATATAGAAAAGTTTACGCCGACCACGCTGAAAGTACAGTCAGAAGTTCCAAGTTTGCTTGTTTCAAATTCCAGGTTCGGCGAACGATATTGACGCCGCCGACAAAAGGACGAGCTGGACGTGTAAGCGACGGATTTCTCCAGCCCGTCGCTTACACGTCCAGCTCGTAATGCGACTTTTGTGGATCGCATCATCATTCACCGCTCGGAACCAATACGTCCGCGCTTCCGTAAATCAACGATCGGCAGTCGGCATTGGTGCCTGGCGCTGCCGTCAAACAACGCAGGTTTTCACCACGTTGCCGTCATTACGCAAATGTAAGCCTCCCTTGTCCGCGCGAGTAATAATCGCCTTCAGGGAACACGCCGCTCTTGCGAACCGGAACCACGCTTGTTAGCATTGGCGTTCGTTCCGCGTCGGATTCGCAATACATACAAAAAGACAGGTATCCAGCTGATGGCGAAACGAAAAAGATCTGCGAACGGTTGGCTGTTCAAGCAGGAGCCGTCCTGCTACAGTTTCGCCGATCTCGAACGCGATGACACCACGTGGTGGGACGGCGTTAACAACGCTCTCGCCCGCCAGCACCTTCGGGCCGTGAAGGTCGGCGATCGGGTGCTATATTACCACACGGGATCGGAAAAAGCGATTATCGGAGAAATGCTGGTCGTAGCGGGTCCACAGTCGGATCCTAATTGCGATGACCCGAAATCGGTCGTCGTGCAGGTGAAGGTTGTGCGGCGTTGGGACCAGCCAATTACCTTGGCGCGAATCAAAACCGACCCGGTATTCGCGGACTGGGAGCTGCTACGGATTTCGCGATTGTCCGTGATGCCGGTATCTGCGGAACTGTGGGAACGATTGGCACAAATGGAAGTGGAATCGGTTGGATAATCGGAAAAATCCCTGACTCGCCTAATTTTTCCTACAATACGAAAATGCCATGGACATGAGGCATAAAGGTAAGGACAACGCTGGCGGACCCATGAAGGGGTGGATTTGATTCAGCCAATTTCTATAGACGTATGTACTTTTGTATACATGCCGAGTAGAATGCTGGCTGAGAAGGCTGGCGTTATTGGGCCAAGAATATGCCTCGCGAAACTGTTGCAGCCGGTGGTCGGGCGCAAACTCGTGCCTATCCTCGCCGGTCGGATCGGCTTCTCGCCGGTCTTGCGGATTACGAAAGCGCCGTGCTTGTGTCCCATGTCCATCCGGACCCGGACAGCATCGGCAGCATGGTCGGCCTGGCCCACCTCATTGAGGTGTGCGTCGGCATCCCGACCCGTATCACGCAAGACGGCCCGATTTGCCGAGCGGAAAATCGCGTCATGGTCGAGACGTTGGACATCGATCTGACGCCGATCGAGCAAATCGCCTGGTGCGACGAAGAAGCCGTCCTTATGCTCGACAGCCAGCCGAAGACAGGCCGGCATTCGTTCAACGGCGAGGCGACGATCTTCGCCGTCATCGATCACCATCAAACGCCTGGCGAAATAGCCGGCATCCCGTTTTTGGATATTCGCCGAGGCGTCGGAGCGACCTGTTCGCTAATAACGGAATATCTCACCGAGCAGGAAGTCCTCATCCCCGAACATGTGGCGACCAGTCTGTACTACGGCATCGAGACCGAACTGAACGGCTACCCACGTGAGGCCAGTCCACTCGACGAGTCGGCCCTTCAACTGCTCTATCCGCTGATCGATCGTGACAGCATCGCCAAGATCAAGAACGCTCCGCTTCCCGAAGCCTTTTACGAGACGCTGCTCCAGGCTCTGCAAAGCTCCTTCATCTACGACAATCTCTTGATTAGCTGGGTCAACGATCTGCCGAACCCCGAATTGTGCTCACAGTGTGTCGATTTTCTCATTCGGCACGAATCGATCCAGTGGGCGATTTGTGCCGGCGTGAACGATGGCAAGCTGTTCCTGTCGATGCGCACGAATGTTGCCCGAGCCCATTCGGGCGAGATTCTCCGCCAAGTCGTGCAAAAAATGGGTGGCCGAGCAGGCGGACATGATCGCCGCGCCGGCGGTTTCATCCCGCTACCGAGCGTGTCGCCAAGCGCGATCGAGCAAGTGCAAAGCGAGTTTCGCAAACGCTTGCTCAAAGCGCTGCACATCGAAGAACCCCGAGGCCGACGCCTGGTCCCGCGCGGCGAAATGCTGCGGAACTTGGGGTGAGCGTTTCCTCCACATTTCTCGCAAGCACATGGGGTTGATCAGCCGCGTTTCGACCAGGCTCTCAAGACGGCACCATCGTTGCCAATAGTGCTTCAACCTCTCGGTGAAAAGTCGGTAGGTTCTTTTTCACGACATCCCAAACAATCGCATCATCGACGGCGTCGTAGCCGTGAATCAGAATATTGCGAAAACCGATAATCCTTCGATGCTCGGAGATTTTTGAGGCGACGGATGCATTCAGTTTCAGCAGTCGGCTTAAAGCTTCGCCCATTATCTCGAATTGTCTTTCGACCGCTGCTCGAAGCATCTCGTTGCTTTCATATTCCTCCCACGCAAGCCCGTTTGTGAATCTTTGCACACGTTCGCAGGCCAGGCGCATGTCTTCCAGCAATTTGCGCGGATCATGCGACATAGATCACCTGCTGTTGGTTCTGGACGGCATTCAGAAAGTAACGGTTGCGAATGGCTCGTAGCGTCACTAGATCGATTTTTCGCTGAAACAGATCCTCCAAACCGTGCAAGAGCCCGAAGTAAACATCCGCATGCTCCCCTGCTTGTAGCGGGAGAAACTCGACGAGAAAATCCAGATCACTTCGCTGGGCATCAAACGTCTCTTCTGCCGCCGAACCAAACAAGGTCAAGTGCTTGACCTTGAATCGCTGACATAATGTCTGGATGTCGCGACGGCGGGATTCAATGAGTGGGATCATACGGAACCCCTGGTTACGCTAGGCCATGGTGCTGATTCGAGCGTCGAATCTTGCGGTTTCGTTTCGGCGCGGACCGGCTGATGGAAAAGCCTAAAGTCGATTGCTGCCATTCACCAACGTGTGTTGGTTGCTCTACCCTTGTTGTATTCTATCACCAAAGCCGAGTGGAGTAACGGTTCCTTCGAGCAGCGTAGACAACCGATTCGCTCGCCAAAGCCCCAAAATGAGCCGCGCCCCTCATTATCAATGCCCGTGCAGCCGTAGAAGGCTCTCAGTGGCATTCAGTAGGCCGATGGCAGTCACGAGCCAGAGGGCCAATGCTGCCAGACTCAGGAATAGTGCCGCAAGACTTATCCCAGCTTGCTGCCCGTCGCGGAAGGCCAAGCGGACTCCTTGAGCACCGAACACGATACTCGCCCCCGCCGTAAGAAGCGCAATCGACACGCCCACGCGAGCCAGCCAGGCGTGCAGTTGAACGGTGTGCGGACTGTGATCCGAAAATGCCCACACCTGAACCGCCAGGATCAACGTGATCGGCGCGGCGAGAAAAAGGACTGCTCCCATGATGAGCGAAGCAAGCCCCAATTCAGGCGAGTGTCGGCTGTCTCGGCTGGGTGCGAGGTCTCGATCCGTGGTGTCAAAGTTTGTCATAGTCTGTCGCCTGAACGTCACTTGCTCTGAAACACCCTGTGAGATCGCTACCCCATCACCTCGCGCACCGCCGTCGTCCCGTTCTCCGGCAGCCCAAGCGCCGCGCGAATCGTCGCGGCGACCTCCGCGCACGACACCGGGCGCTGCGTCGGTTCGGCTGCCAGCGCGTCGCTCGCGCCGATGATCGCACCGCCGCGAACGCCGCCACCTGCCAGCATAATTGACCAGCAGCGCGTCCAGTGATCGCGGCCGCCGTTCGCGTTCAACTTCGGCGTTCGGCCCATCTCGCCCATGGCGACGACGAGCGTTTCGTCGAGCATGCCACGTTCGCGCAGGTCTTCCAGCAGCGTTGCGGTAGCGCGGTCAAACATTGGGCACAACGTGCGGCGATAGTCTTCCAGCGTGCTCGGAAACGCTCGACGATCAGCATGGCAGTCCCACGTCACGCGGTCGTAGACGCTGTCGAACATATTGACGACGACACAACCCGCCCCTGCTTCGCTCCGCTGCACTGCCCGGGCACAGGCGTCGCCGAACGGCGTCTTGCCATAGCGATCCCGCTGCGCCGACGAGAGGTTCTGCGTGAATGCCGACTCGACGCTAGGTTCACAAGCGACGCCCAGCGATCCGGCGCCCTGCCCGTGGCTGACGTTCAAACCGAGAGAACCGATCCGCGCCGGTAGCATGACGAACGGCCCCGAGCCGCGCTGGGCCAGGACGCTGCCGATGTGCGGCGGGTCCATGCCGGGTGCGGCCAAGCGACCCGTTTGAAGTAATTGCAAACCGGCTTCGTGCACTTCGGATGCGTCGTGATACACCGTTCGAATTAGCGCGAACCGATGGGCCAAGCTCGCCAGCAACGGCAAATGCTCACCGAACTGCACGCCGGGCACGCTCGTTGGGATCGCACGGAACGGGCCACGGATGTCCGCCGGCGCGTTCGGTTTCGGATCGAACGTCTCCAGCTGACTCGGCCCGCCGACGAGCATCAGCAGGATGCAGTGTTTGGCCTGGCCCGTTCCCGGGGATGCCTCGGCGGCCGTCGCGGTGATCGTCGCGGCGCCAGCGGCAACGGCGCCTGTGCGGAGAAAATCGCGACGCGAAAAGTCAGAGTTTTCCATGATCCATCCCTCATATTGGTGATGGTGTTGAGAATAACAGATTTTCCCTCGAATGCCAACTGATTGTTTTGCCTCGCCCTGCAAGTGAAAAAGATGCTCCTGCAAGCGGTGAACAGTTGCGGCGCGTGATCGTACAATGGTCCTTGAACAATTGGGACTAACGCTGATGCGCTGAATTCGAGGCTCGCATGTCGTCTGTTGCCGCCGGCTGGTTAACGCTGTTGTTCGGTTTCGCATGGTTTCTGAATGCGGCCCTGTTGACCGTCATGCAGCCGATGATCGGGCGTACGCTTCTGCCACATCTCGGCGGCAACGCTCTGGCGTGGAACGCCTCCCTCGTCTTCTTTCAGGCCGGTTGGTTGGTCGCTTGCATTTACGTCGCGCTCACGCATCGCACGAAGTTCCTGCGCTGGCGGCCCTGGCTGCAGTTCGTCTTGCTGCTAGCGGCGGCTGTTCTCTGTTTGGTCGGCATCATCGGCGATTCTCCGCTTAGCGATTTCGCGGGTCGGCTCAACACGATCGATCGCTATCCCGTTCTCAGTACGTTCGCGCTGTTGATTGTCACCGTCAGCGTGCCGTTCCTGACGCTCGCGGCTATGGGACCGCTGCTGATTCGCTGGTTCGCGCATATCGAGCATCCCAGGGCGAGTGATCCCTATTTCCTGATCGTCGCCGGCAATCTCGGCGCGTTGATGGCACTGGTCATCCATTCGTTGCTGATCGAACCGAACGTGCCGCTTTATGCCCAATGGCTAGCGTGGAAGCTAACGTTGATCGCGCTTGCGGTCCTGCTATTCACCACGGCCATCGTGCTCTGGCGCTCGCCTCGGAATGCCGAGATGGAACCTGCCGATCACACGACACCGATGATCGGCGAGCGTGGCGGAGCGACGTGGTCCCGCCAGGCGTATTGGCTATTCGCGTCGGCGGTTCCCGTGGCGTTGATGATGGCGGCCAGCGACTATTTGACTCTCGATGTCGCGCCGACGCCAGTGCTCTGGGCCGTGCCGTTCGCGCTCTATCTTCTGGCGTTCAGCCAGGCGTTCGGGCGACTGGCGCCGTTTGAGTCGACGAATCGGTTGCTCTCGACTTTGCTGCAGATCGCCTTGGCAATCGCCTCTCTCGGCGTGCTTGGCTGGCTGGGAACCAGCATCTTGGACCTAAGTCCGTGGTCTTCTCCTGAGAAGCCCGTGGTGACGACGCTCTGTGGCCTGGCTTTTTTCCTGATGCTGTTGACGCCGTCGAAATGGCTCACCATCGCGCAGCCGTTAGCCGCAATCGCCGCCGTGCTCGTGCAAGCGAACATCTTTCGGTTCCAGGGCATGCGGTCGCCGAACATTTTGGTGAACGTCGTTTTCTGCTTCTGGAGCATGCGGCTCTGTCTGGACATGTTGGCGCGCGATCGGCCTGCCGTGGAATCGTTGACGCGGTATCACGTTTGGATGGCGCTCGGCGGATTGGTCGGTGGTGTGTTCCAACTCATCATCGCCCCGTGGGGCTTTTCATGGGGCTACCTCGAGTTCGGATTCCTGATGGCGCTGGCGTCGATGTTGCGCGTTCCCTGGTCGGCAAGCGGCCTGAGCGATTCCATCTTGGCGAGGCTCATGTCGTCAGCGCCGAAATCTGAAACCAAGGAGCCGCATCCGGCGAAGCACCGAATGACGCTGGCGTTCGATTGGGCGCTGCCGCTGATGGTCACGGGTCTCGCGATCGGGCTGTACTTTCTCCGCTTCACCATCAGGCACGATGCAACCGGATTAGGGCGCAGCGCGTGGCGGATGTTTTTAGACCTGCTGTGCGACTGGCCGCTCGTGATCGCGCTGGTGTTCGCGCTAGCACTCGTGGCCAGACCGGTGAGGTTCGGCATGGCGCTTTCGGGGATCGTGTTATTTGCCTGGATTGGGCGACATGGCACGACGATCGAAAAGCTCATCACTCAAGGCCGTAGTCGGTATGGCATCCACAAAGTCGAAGAGCGGAAGAAGAACGAGCAGGCGCTGGAATTCACCGAACGCCAATTATTTCAGGGTAGCGCCCACCAGGGCAGCGCGATCGTCAGCCCTTCCCGGCTCGAACGGTATCCGACGATGTATTACCATCGTGGCGGGCCGGCGGGGCGGGTCATGCAGCGATTGCACTGGTTTACGCGTGTCGATTGGAACATCAAGGCCGCCGGGAACCCGCGTATCTGGACGCGCGACAATCCCGACAACGCCGCCGATGACGTGCGACTCGCCGCCTCGTTGATCGGGGCGAACGCGTCGTTTGCGTCGGGCCTGGCATTTCCCGCAGCGACGCTCGCCTGTGCATGGTCGGAGCCGCCGTTCGCGTTGGTCGGCCTCGGCGTGGGAACGATGTTCGCGTATGCTCATCCGTATCAACGCGTCGATGCGTTTGAGTTGGATCCCGCCATCGCCGCGATGTCGGAGAGTGTGCCGCCGACGTTTCATTTTTTCCAAAAGGCCAAGGATCGCGGCGTGAACGCATCTATCACTTTAGGCGATGGCCGACGGGCGCTGGCGAAATCGGGCCGCGAGCGATTCTATCATGCGATCTTCGTCGATGTGTTCAACTCCAACGCGATCCCGCCGCACATGGTGACGTTGGAAGCGATCGAAGATTACTTCAACAGCCTCGCGCCGGAAGGCGTCGTTTGCTTGCACGTTTCCAATCGACACATGGAGCTTGAAAAGGTGCTGCACGTAAATGCCGCCAAGTTGGGCATCGCCTTTGAGGTGGTCAAGGCCGTGCCAGATCCAGATGTGCGCCATTCGGCATTTTCAGCATCGAACTGGGTGTTGCTTACACGCAACGGTGAGATCATGAAAAAATGGCTCGACGCCGGGCAGATGGAGCGTTTCGAGTTGCCGAATCGCAAGGGCGGAATCCGTTCCGGTAGCGAGCATTTATGGTCGGACGAGCAGTTTCGCCCGCTGTCGGCCTTGCGCAGCGAAGAACGCTGGGGCACGTTTATCGTGGCGATGCTGGCGATCCTGTTGGCCTTTGCTGTCGTCTATGGCTTCGCGGAGTTGATCGCTGTGTTGTTTAGCCGCTCGCCTGTGGCGAGCGCGGTCATCACGCCAACGCGCTCGCCAAAGGCGAGCGGCTAAACTACGGTCGCTTCCGCACGTAGCGGATGCGGCAGCCGCGGGCGATCGTCTCTTCAATCTTCGGACGTTCACCCTTGCTCGCCGCGGCCACGGCGGGGTCGAGATAGTTGTCCTTCACGTTCGCCGCGATGCTCGTGTTGTCCATCGCGCCGCGGAATACCAGTTTGCGATTCTTGCCGAACACGAAGAACTCCGGCGTCATGTCGGCGTCGAAATCCTTCGCGATCTTTTGCGTTTCGTCGAATAGATACGGAAACTCGAAGCCACGAAACTTCGCGCGTTCGATCATCTGCGGCATGCGGTCCTCGGGGATTACGTTTACGTTGATCGCGATGAGCGCGACCTTCGTGCCCGACCCGCAGTGCTTCTTCTGAAACGCCATCAAGCGATCCTCGTACCCAACCGCGATCGGGCAGCTGTTGCAGGTGAACACGACGACGATGACGTCCTTATCCTTGAGATCGGCCAGGCCATGCTTCTTGCCATCGACGCCAAGCAGATTCGCCCACTCGGGGATCGTATCGCCGATCTTCAGTGGCTTCGTATCGTCGCCGGCGGAGATTGGATGGAGCAGCAGAAGCGTCAATGCGAAGGCAATGAGTGTGTGATTCATGGTATTAGTCACTTCAATTTGGCTTCCGCCTGGGCCTGTTTCAGAGCGTTTTCGATACGTTCAATGACCTTCGTGTTGGGACTACTTGTCGCTCGCTCAATGCGTTCAAGCGTCCGCGGCGGGACACACGCGAGCCGAGCCAGCTGGTCTTGCGACAATCCCAGGCGGCGCCGAGAGCGGATGACGTCGCGGGCCAGCGAAACCGCCATCGCCTCCAGTGCCGGATAACCTCCGTCCGCATCGGGCGCGGGCATGGCGGGTTCCCAGACGTCGGCCTGCTGAGCGAGACAGTCATACTCCGCTTCGTCAAGTACAACCACACGCTTTCCGGCAATCGTGAGGTATTGCGGGCGCGGGGATGTAGTCTTCATAAATGTCCTTTCGATGCCCGATCTTATCGATCGTGATCTCGTCGTCATCAATGCGAAATCGAATCCGGTAATCGCCCGTCCGCATTCTATACCAGCCGGCCAGATCGCCCGATAGCGACTTTACGCCGCTTACATCCGGCCAAGCTTCGAGTCGTTTGGTCAGTTTCCGAACTTGCTCTTTGATGCTTTTCGGCAGTTGATCGAACTGATCAAACGCTTCTGACGTCATGAGAACGTGGGCCATCAGTATTCGTCCTCTCAGGCATGTCGGCACCTAATTTGACGGCACCACTTTGAAGATCAGGCCTTTCAGTCTAACCACAGAGTGGCGCTATCCAATAATACTTCGCGCCGCCAACAATGACACAAAGAAGCCTCGCACGAAGTAAACGCCAAGTTTGAAATCCGCATGCTTCGTGCGCGGCTCCTTTGTGACTAACCCTATCGTGAGGGGTAAATGATCCGCAATCCGAAATTATCCCTTCGATTTCGCCATCCGCTCGGGCCGCAGCGAACGCACGACTTGGCCGGCGACCCACATCTCACTGGCGGCGACTTCCTTCAGCTCCTTTTCGAGTGCCTCGCGGTAGTCGGGTTTGCTGTTGACGTCGAGCACGCGCTTCGTTTCCACGCCTGTCGCCACGCTCTGGTACAGTTGCTCGAATACCGGTTTCGAGCAATCGCGGAATCGCTTGAACCAGTCGAGCGCGCCACGCTGAGCGGTCGTCGAGCAGTTCGCGTACATCCAATCCATGCCGTTCTCGGCAATCAGCGGATAGAGCGATTGCGTCGCTTCCTCAACGGTTTCGTTGAACGCTTCCGACGGCGAATGGCCGTGCTCGCGCAGCACTTCGTATTGGGCCAGCCACAGGCCGTAGATCGCGCCCATGAGCACGCCGCGTTCGCCGGTGAGATCGCTGAAGACTTCCTTCTGGAAGGTCGTCTCGAACATGTAGCCCGAGCCGATGGCGATACCGGTTGCCAGGCAACGGTCGAGCGCTCGGCCCGTCGCATCCTGATGGATGGCGTAGCTGGCGTTGATGCCTTTGCCTTCGAGGAACAGCCGACGCACCGTCGTGCCCGATCCCTTCGGCGCGACGAGAACGACGTCAATGTCCGGCGGCGGGATGACGTTGGTCTGCTCTTTGTAGACGATGCTGAATCCGTGCGAGAAGTAGAGCGCCTTGCCCTTGGTCAAGAGCGGCTTGAGCTTGGGCCATTGGTCCTTTTGGCCGGCGTCGGAGAGGAGATACTGGATGATCGTGCCTTGCCTGACCGCATCTTCAAGCGACAGCAGCGTCTTGCCGGGGACCCAGCCGTCTTGCACGGCGAGGTCGAAGCTTTTGCCTTTGTTTTCGCGCAAGCCGATGATGACGTTGATGCCGTTGTCCTTCATGTTCAGCGACTGCCCACGGCCCTGCACGCCATAGCCCAGAACGGCGACGGTTTCGTTGCCGAGGATCGCCTTGATGCGTTCGGGCGGGTAGTCGGACCGTTCGACGACGTTTTCGCTGCAATTGCCAATCTGAATTTTTCGCATGATCGAGAAGTCCCTTGGTGTTAAACAGATACTGTCAAGGGAAATTGTAGGAATCCGCGGCCTCAAGCCCAAGGGCTGGGATAGGTGAAGCGAAATACGGCGATCGAGATAAATAAACCGCAGAGAAGTAGAGAGGAATTCGCAAAGAGAGGTACCCAAGAAAGGCGATTTCCACATCAGAACGACTCGCCATCGCTAAAAGTCACGACCGCTTCCTCGGGCAGCGACTGTTATCGCGTGCGGTCCAACTTGGTGCATTCCGTCGTGAACCGATGGCGTTCGATGCGAGCAAACATTTTGCGAAGGGCTTCGGTGGTCGCAGCGAACGGTGGCACAGACATTCTTGTCTGTGTTTGCGGTTTACACAGACAAGAATGTCTGTGCCACCAATGTGACAAATCCAACCGTGTGAAGTATAACATGAGATGAAAAAATTCGTGCTTTTGCGTGCAGATAGGAATTGGCGTGCGACGCCATAAATACCAAATCTTGCTGATGTTAGGGCGATCACATCATGCCGCTTGGCAGAGGTAAGTAGGGCGACAGGGAGGCTTATTGCTCCCATTTACTTAGCGTCTCGACGGTGTCGTGGCGTTGCCCTTTTTCGCCAATTCGGAATTCAACTCCAATTCGGCTTCATGCCAATCTTGCTTGTCGCAGCCGTGCGTGCAGCCGCGGCTGAGCCATTTCTCGAATGCCCGCTGTGCGATCTTTTCCAGCGCGACATGGGGCGTCACCGTTGAGTTCCCGCAGGCCGGAGCATTGGCGGTTGCGGCAGCCTTGGCGACGGGTTGATTGCCGGTCTTCGGCGCGGGCGTCGTGTTCTTGGCCATGTTGTCCCTCCTTGAAGAAAAAAGTTGGTGGGTAGACCTTAACCCATGCGTTTGTTATTTCATCAAACCAGCGTTCGCGTGGCAAGTATGTTTTCCAAAAATCAATATTTTCCGATCGTGTTATTTTTTGGTGCAGCCGTCAATAAAACTGGTTCATCGTTTGACGTGCGCGGGACGCCTCGCAATG
>CAMAUE010000096.1 GCA_945861245.1 Singulisphaera sp. GP187 | reverse complement strand
GTCCGCACCATCGTTGCCGCGCACGAGACACAGGTGACGATCGAAAGCATGACGCGCGAAAATGCCCTTCGGTTGTCGATTGGCGAAGAGAATCTGTATCCCGATGGTTCATTCACCGTGACCGTTCCCGGGCGACCGCCGTTCCTCTTCTACGTGGAACTGGTGATTGGCGACAACTATTTTTCCGGTCAGCGACAATTACCGACTCGCCTTAACTCCCAGCATGCATTTCTCGTCCAATACGCCCTGCGCCGCTAGCTGATGGCGTATGGGACGAGAAATGCATTGCCACGCTGCGACGACTTGTGTCATTCCGATAATTGTCGTTAGACACAAAAATAATTGTCGCTCATCCCGATCGTGACGACGATCTCCATGTCGAACTCGCTACGGCCGAGCACGCCCGGAATTTTGCCATACTGATTTTTCGGACCGCGATAAATTTCATAGGCGATCAGGATAGCGCGGCCATTTTCCAGTCGCCAGACCGGTCGGGTGTGGGACAGACGGCAATCGTTCGGGGCGATGCCGGCGGGGAAGATTTTTTCGGTGCGTTCGGCCAGCGCCACTTTGGCGGCGGTTTTGAGCCGGCCGCGTCGGTTCTAGCGTTTGGATTTGCGGTTTTTTTTCTTGCCGCGAGCTTCTTGCCGTTTCTCTTCAGCTCGTTGTTTCAAGGCAAACGCAACGGGCAGTTTACCTATTTCAACTCCGACCTGTCACCTTGTTGAACATTCCTGCCTTGCCAGATCTCCCATGCTGCCTGGCTCCATACTCCATATTGATAGCGCTTTCAGTTGGCGACAATACGACTTGACAGCCCGCTCGTTCCTGGCTATCTCGCTCACTTCTCGCGGAATGCGCGATTTTGTCTCAAGTTTTCCGAGGTTTCCCCATGGATGGGATTTGCGGAATGATACTGCCGAGAACCACGCTCACCAAGCGACGACACCTCGTTGGCGTGTTGCTACTCCTGTCGGCCTTGGGCTTGGCGACGCCGCCCGCGTTCGCTCAGGCATCGGAGGGCCGAACCATCGTGGGCGATGTTTACATCGTCGGCGTGCGCACCATTCCCGTCGAAAAGGCGATGATCTACGTCCACACGCGGTCCAATCGTGTGTACTCATACGCCACTGTGCAGAATGATGTTTCGCGTTTGGCCGCCTCGAATTTGTTCAAATATATTCGCGTCAAGACAGATGCGACCTCCGATGGCCGCATGAACGTGATCTTTGAGGTGCAGGAGTATCCCAATGTGGTTCGCAGCGTCGAATTCAAGCATCTCAAACACTTTGGCGCCAAGGATCTGGAAAAAGAAGTAAGCCCGCTCATGCGAATTCAGCGCGGGATGCCGCTCAACAAGATGCTGAACCAACAGGCCTGTTTTGAAATCCAGGAATTCCTGAAACATAAGGGCTATTATTTCTCCACGGTGACGCTCGAATCGGGCTATGATGACAGCCACGATCGCGTGATCTTCAACATTGCCGAAGGCCCGAAGGTGCACGTGCGCAGCGTTGATTTCAAGGGCCAAAGCGAGCTCGCCTGGTCGGAACGCCTGCGAACGCAGGTCGACACCTCGCGTGCCGTCCTCGGTCAATTCGGCGGCGACTTTCGGCCTCTGCTCGTGGATAACGATGTCATCAAGCTTGAAGAATATTATCGCACCAACGGCTACCAGAACGCCCAGATTTCGCGTGAGCTACAATTCACGGACGATTTCAAGCAGGTTGATATCACATTCCACATCCACGAAGGCAATCGCTTCCGCGTCGCCGAATGGTCGGTCGAGGGCACCAAGGCCTTCCCGGCCGAGCAACTCACCAGCCTCATTCGCTTGAAAAAAGGCGACTACTTCGATGAAAACGTCGTCAACGCCGACGTGCGCAGTCTAGCCGACTTCGGCGGATGGCGCGGCTACCCGTTCGAAGTGAGGAAGGTCGTCACCGAAGTCACCGATCAGCCCGACAGCGTACGCGTCCAGTATCTTGTGCAGGACCAACCGCAGAACTATGTGGGCGAAGTGCACATTTGGGGCAACACCGTCACCAAGGACCGCGTTATTCGCCGAATGCTTGGATTCTATCCAGGACAGGTGCTTCGCTATCCCGAACTGCGCAACGCCGAGCGCGATTTGGCCCGGCTCAGTATTTTTGAAATGAATCCTGAGCTTGGTATTCGTCCGACCGTGCAGGCGTTGGAAAACCCCGGCCCTTACAAAGACATCGCAGTCCGCGTGCAGGAAACGCGAACCGGCAGCCTGATGCTTGGAGCCGGGTTCAACTCGAACAACGGCATCGTCGGCAGCATCGTGCTAAACGAACGCAACTTTGACCTATTCCGTTTCCCGACCAGCTTCAATGACTTCTTCGAAGGTCGAGCATTCCGCGGCGCCGGTCAGGAACTCCGCATCGAGGCGATGCCCGGCACCCAAGTGCAGCGCTACACGATCTCCGTGCGCGAACCGTTCCTCTTCGATCAGCCGTACAGCTTGCAGACCAGCGCCTACTACCGAGATCGCGTTTACAACGAATATCTCGAAGGCCGAGTCGGCCTTCGGATGGGCCTCAGCCATCAGTTCACCAAGGAGATCAGCGGCAGTGTCTCGTTTCGCGGCGAGAACGTTTCGGTCAGCAACATCGCTGCCGGGGCGCCGAAGGATTACACCGACGTGTATGGCCACGCCCAAATCTACGCGCCGAGCATCGCTTTCACCTGGGATACTCGCGATTCGTTTATGCGTCCGTCCGAAGGCGGGAAACTCGAATTGAGCGCGGAATATGTGCTTGGCACGATGAACTATCCGATTCTCAGCGCGGAAGCGAGCCGATACTTCACGATGTGGAAACGGCCAGACGGCTCAGGCAAACATGTGCTGATGTTGCACAGTCAGGCCTCGTGGGCAGGCGAGAACACACCGGTCTACGAACGCTTCTTCGGCGGCGGCTATACGAGCATTCGCGGCTTCCAATTCCGCGGCGTCGGCCCGACAACCAACGGCTTCCAGACGGGTGGCCAATTCCAGCTCATGAACAGCATCGAGTACCAGATCCCCGTGCGTGCCAACGACAATCTTTACTTCGTCGCCTTCGTGGATTCCGGCACGGTCGAGAGCAAGCTCAGCATCAAAGATTATCGCGTATCCGCCGGCGTTGGTTTGCGCATCAGCGTGCCGATGCTCGGCCCGGTGCCGATCGCGCTCGACTTCGGCTTCCCGATCGTCAAGGGCCGCGACGATCAAACGCAACTCGTCGCCTTCTGGCTGGGCATGTACCGGTAGCACTTGTTTGTCAGAGCCGTGCACGCAGTAAGCGGTTTGAACTTAATGTTTGGCAGAGCCGTGCACGCAGTAAGCGGTTTGAACTTAGCTGCGCCACACCGCTTACTGCGTGCGCGGCTCTGATCGGATCGATCACTTCTGCAAAATCAGCTTCCCTCGCCTCGTGATTCGCAAGCGATAATGCTTGCCATCGTGGTCGATGACGATTTCGCGAGAATCTCCGAATAAATCCTTAGCGGAAAATACCTTAAGTGTTTTTTCTGATTCGATTGCCAAGCTCGAATCCGGCTCCTCGGCCGACGGCTTCATTGGTTTCATGCGCGGTTTCTCCGGGGTCCCCACCCGGCAGAGAATTCCGATTCAAATGAGACACAGTTTCAATAATAGTGCTTCAGCAAGCAATTCGACAATCGGCGACAACAAAAAAACCTGAAAATAATCAAAAAACACAGTTGACATCTGCCTGCCACGATCCCTATGATACTTTTGTTGAGATGACGTCTCAATAAACGAAACTTCCGCATGGCGACGTTCGCAAACGTGACACCCCACCCCACAGATGTGGCGTTCGCCCGGAGGTTTTCGTTTCGGTCCAACCTGAGGCTGCTCCGCCACCGCAGCGGCATCCCGCGCCGTATCCGCCGCAATGCACCTCGCACCTAACCTTTCTCTTTCTAAAGGAGAGTGCTATGCGACGCGCATCCACGTCAGAACGTTCCGGTTTCACGCTCATCGAATTGCTGGTGGTGATCGCGATCATCGCCATACTGATTGGATTACTTGTTCCCGCCGTGCAAAAAGTGCGCGAGGCGGCGTCGCGAACGCAGTGCCAAAACAACCTCAAGCAGATCGGACTCGCGCTGCACAGTCACGAAAGCGCCATGAAATACTTCCCCGCCGGCGCAATGTATGCGATCGGAGCGACAAGCGATTCGTGGTCGCTGCCGGCGCGAATTCTGCCCTACCTCGAACAACAACAGCTTCAAGATCTCTGCAATTTTTCGACGAGCTATGCCACGCAAGGCGCCGTGACAAAGACACGCGTTCTGGTTTTCCAATGCCCGACGGAAATCAACGGCAAAGAGCGCCCGGACGGCGCGATCACGCACTACCCGCTCAACTACGCCATCAACCTGGGCTCTTGGCAAGTGTTCAATCCCGTTACCCAGACAGCTGGCGATGGCGCGTTTGCCGTGAACCAGAGCCTTCGCCACTCGGCTTTTCCCGACGGCACGAGCAACATCATCGCCGCGGCTGAGGTCAAAGCGTTTACCCCTTATTTGCGTGACGGCGGCACACCATCGACATGGACGACGCCGGCGCCGACGACTACTGCGGCCGTTGTGGGATATGGCGGCGCGTTCAAAGCCGATTCAGGCCACACCGAATGGGTCGATGGCCGCGTGCACCAGACCGGCTTCACAACGACCTTCACGCCGAACACGCTCGTTGCGTATACCTCGGGCGGCGTAAACTACGACATCGATTTCAATTCGTCTCGCGAAGGAAAATCGACAACCAACGTCACGCTCGCCGCAGTTACTTCACGCAGCTATCACAGCGGAATTGTCAATGTCGTGCTGCTGGATGGGTCCGTGCGTTCCGTCGCCAACAATATCTCGCTGGCGACCTGGCGCGCTCTCGGCACACGTGCGGGAAATGATGTGGCGGGCGATTATTGACGATGCTTGCCGTTTAGCGCTCTGTGTATCCCACGCGAGCGCTAAACGGCAAGCGGGATTTCGTTACACCAAAATATCGCGGATCACGTTACCGGCGACATCCGTCAAACGAAAATCGCGGCCATTGAAGCGATATGTCAAGCGGGTATGGTCGAGGCCAAGCAGGTGCAACACAGTCGCCTGAATGTCATGCACGCTGGTACGGTTGTGGACCGCCTTGTAGCCGAAATCATCCGTCGCACCGTAGTGCACGCCGCCGCGGATACCGCCGCCCGCCATGAAGATCGTGTGCGCATGCGGATTATGATCGCGGCCCGACGCTCCTTGCGAATCGGAAGTTCGGCCAAACTCGCCGCCCCAGACGACGAGCGTCGAATCGAGTAAGCCGCGTGCTTTGAGATCGGTGAGCAACGCCCCGACCGGTTGATCCATCGAGGCAGCGCAGTCGCGGTGGTTGACGTTGATATCGCTATGCCCATCCCACGGCACATCGTTGACAGCGCCGCCGGAGATGCGTGTCGCGCTGAAGAATATCTGCACAAAGCGCACATTGCGCTCGACCAACCTGCGGGCGAGCAGGCACTGTCGGCCAAACGTGGCGGTATCGCGTTGGTTGAGACCGTACATATCCTGGACGATGCGTGATTCTTGCCGAAGGTCCATCGCTTCGGGCGCCGCCTGCTGCATGCGAAACGCCAGTTCAAATGATTGAATGCGAGCGGCGAGGTCGGCTTCCTGCGGGCGCTGTTGTTGATGGGATTGGTTTAGCTCGCGCAGGATATCCAGCTGCGAGCGTTGCTGGGCTTCACCCATGCCGGTAGCGCGGGTGAGGTTGGCGATCTCTTCACGTCGGCGGGCGTCGAGCGTGAGCGGCTGATTGCTTTTCGGCAGGAAGCCGGGCGTCCAGATGTTGTCGTCGCCGCGCGGCTTGGTGTCGTGCATGACGACGAAGGCGGGCAGGTTCTCGTTCTGCGTACCCAGGCCGTAGTTGATCCACGAACCCATTGACGGATAGCCAGGCCGATTGACGCCGGTCATGAGTTCGATCGACGCCGGCGCGTGATTGTTTTGCAGCGAGTAGCACGAATGCAGGAATGCCATGTCATCGACATGGCGTGCGGTGTGAGGCAACAGCTCGGACACCCACGAACCGGATTGGCCATGCTGACGCCAGGCGAACGGCGAGGCGAGGCAGCGGCCGCTCGTTTGAAAGAACCCCGTGCTCGGATCGGCGCCGGCGAGCACCTGCCCGTTGCGCCGTTGCAACTCGGGCTTATAGTCGAACGTATCGACTTGCGAAGGCCCGCCGGTCATGAACAGCCAGATTACCGAGCGAATCTTCGGCTGATGGTGCGGCTGCTGGCGACGCTCCTGCCCGCTACTCTGCTCATGCAGAAGCGACGCCAGCGCAAGCGAGCCGAGACCCATGCCGGTCGATCGCAGGAAGTGACGGCGGGAGGGGAGGGGGGTGAGGGAGTCGTGGCTATTCATCGATATTGATCCTCGAATTCAGGCCGGTATGGGCATGAATGGTTATTTGTATGTCGGCAATTCGCCTTCATAGTTTTGTAGCACTTCCGTCAACGTGAACAGGGCGACGCCGGTGAAAACGAGATTTCGAGGCTCGCGTCGCATCGTAAATTCGACACGCGAACTGACGACGCCAAACGGCGATTTGGGATGCAGGCGTGTTTCGACTTTGGTTTGCCAATGGCGAGTTTCCTGTTCATAATCGAATTTCCCCGAAACCCCATAACAGACGGCCTTTCCGAACGGAGTCCCCATTTCGACCCCTTCAAGGCGTTTCTTGTCGTTGAGCGATCCCGTCAAGATCAGCGTGGGCAAATAGGACCACCGTTCGTCGTGAGGATGTTTTTCAAGCAATTCAGCCTTCAGATTTTTACCATCCTCGTCCGGCCGGATTTTGCGGGCCCACCAGCATTTCAGGATACACTCGGAAGGCGAGCCGCCTTCTTGCAGGAATTTCTCGGCAATGAGTACCTTAAAGATCATGCGGTATTTCTCTTCGCCTTCCGAAATCTTGATCGCGATTTCTAACCACCGCAATTTGACATCGGAAACCTCCGCCTGACCAACCGACGCGATGGTGACGGTTCCCTTCTGAACCAGCTTCTTGCCGTTGCTTTCGAGGTTGAATTCCAAGCCGTAAACCGCAGCCGTCTTGTCGTCTGGAACCTTGAAGACCAAACCATCGGCCAAGCTGAACGCAGCGACGACCGGCAGGAGTAACAATGCACAAGTGATTCGCGTTATCATCGTACTACTCCATCTGTCACGTTCATGTGGGATTCTCACCGTCGCTTATTTCGCGACCGGTTGTCGCCTCTTCGCTTTCGGATGTTTCTTTCCCCCGGCCTCCAATGCAGCACATAGCATTTCAAGTGTCTTGAGATCACGGCCTGGGTCGCGCTTCGCGATCTTGATCTGTTTGTCCATCCAACCTTCCGGAAGTTCGCTTAACATTCGCGCCACATCGGCTTTGACTTCCGAGAGCTTTTTTTTCGGCATCATAAATATTTCTCCAACTGGCGCGTAATTCGTAAGGAAAGTAGTGCGCAAACTTCGCTCGGAATGCCCAAATCTCCCAGCTCCGATGTCGCACGAAACAAAAGCGTCTGCCCCGATTCCGCGTCGCCCAACAGAATGCAGCCGACTAACGACGCGAGTATTTCTTCAAATGCCTCACCAGGATATTGCTCCATGATGGCCCGCAACTCAGGAATCCGATGCAACCGCTGGTGACCGCACTCGTGAGCGATAATCGCGTCAAGGCTATAGTCATCCGGGTCCGCATCGCGCTCGAACGCCTCCGCGTACAAGATCATGTATATCACTCTCCGCGTCCGGCCCAATGCAATACTGTCCTCCTCCACTTCGACTGTAGGCATGACGGTATTCGACAATCCCCGTGAATCCGAGATCAACGCTGATCTTGCAAATGCGTTGAAGTCGCTGGCGATTTTCTTTTGCCGAAATTGGCTCGGGTTGGGTACGCATGGGCCGTTCTCAATCCACATAAATGAACTCATTCAAGCAGACCAGTACCTGGCAGAAATCCGTCAACGCTTGATCGCGGGCGGCAGGCGTGTTGCCGTAGCTCTCGGCCTGGCGTTCGATGAACGAGCGCATACGGTCGCGCTCGGGTTGCGAGGGCCGGCGAGCGAGCGCGATCAGGTAGGCTTGCTCGATGGCTTGTTCTAACCCCGCAGGCTCGCTTCGCTCGCCTGCGGGCTTGGTTTTGATGCGAACTGCCAACTTTTGGGCGGTGCCACGCACGAGCGGCGAGTTCATGAATGCCAGCGATTGCGTTGGCACAGTAGTGACGCTGCGTTCGCCGATGCTCTGCAGGGCTTCGGGCACGTCGAACATTGTCAGGAACGGGATCATTTGACTGCGCTTGACGGTGAGATAGACGCTGCGGCGCGGGCCGTTGGCGTCGAGCGTGCCGGTGCCGTACATCTTGAGATCGATCGTCGTGCCGACGGCGAGCAGGCTGTCGCGGATCGCCTCAGCTTCGAGGCGGCGCGTCGGGCGGCGCCACCACAGTTTATTCGCGGGGTCGGCTTTCATGTTGGTGGCGTTGATCTCGTTCGACTGCATATAGACCGCACTGGTCATGATGAGCTTGTGGATCGGTTTCAGTTTCCAGCCGTTCTTGATTAGTTCGCTGGCGAGATAATCGAGCATTTCCGGATGCGTTGGCGCGTCGCCCTGCACACCGAAGTCGTTCGGCGTGCCAACGATGCCCTTGCCCATGTGATGCTGCCAAAGGCGGTTGACGATAACGCGGGCCAGCAGATGGCCGGCGCCGTGTTCCTTGTCGGTGATCCAGTTCGCCAGGCCGACGCGCGGATCGAGCTTCGTCTTCGCTGTGTCGAGCCAGCGTTGATCCTTCTCGGCATGAGTCATCAGAACCTGCACGAAGCCGGGATTCGTGACTTCGCGTTTCTTCTCCGGTTCGCCACGAATGAGGAAATTGACCGGCCCGCCGCGACCGGACTGGGCGGCGAAGATGTCGATCAACTTCGGTTGCGGCTCCTTTTTCGCGATCGCTTCGACCTCGCTGTAAACGGCGTCTGCCTTGGCGTCGAGTTTGCGCAGCCACGGGGCCAAGGCGTCGCGCCGTTCCGCTTTCCATTGGCCGTTCGTCACGCGCAGGGCGGTCGTCAATTCCGTCGCGGTTTGCGCTTCACCCACAGTGGCGAGCTTCGCGCTGGCATCGGTCGAGATGGCGATGCGGGGCCGAGCGATGTGACTGCCGTCGGCCTCAAACTTGAGCGTGATGGTGAGCGTCGTGCCGCCGTCGAAACCGATGTCGCCTTCAAAATCGAACGTGGCAGCGTGGTCCTTGTCCGCAACCGGGCCAACCGACCAGCCTGTTTTGGGGTTGCCGTCCACCGCTGCGATGAGCGAAAACTTCGGATCGGCAGCGCTCGCCTGGCCCGCCTTCAGTTTGACCGTGATCGGCTTGATCTTCGCCTTCACCGGGGCACTCGTCGGCGTGGCGACGACGGTGACTTCGCTCAACACGAACCCAGCCGCACCCTTGTCCTGCAGCGCTTCGACTCGCAGTGATTTGATCTTTTTCTGCAAGGTCTGTGCGGTGATCGTGTAGTTCTCGTTCTTCTGCGGCTTACCGGTCGGCGTCAAAGATCCGTCGGCGTTGGTCGTCAGCACGCCGGCTTTCGCCTTCGCCTCGGTCGGCACGAGCGTCAACCAACTGGCGGGCGTCTTGTCCTTGTTCGCTTGCCAGAATGCGTCGAGGAACTTTACGAGTTCCGCTTGCTCATATTGATCGCGTGTTTTGAGCAACGGCGCATGCACCACATCGAACGCCGCCTTTAGCTTGCGAAAGTTCTCCGTCTCGCCGTTCACTTTCAAATTGGCTGAATCGGTACGGCCAAGATTGGAAACGAGCCGATAATAATCCTCCTGCGGAATCGGGTCATACTTATGCTCATGGCAACGCGCACAACCGAACGACAGGCCGAGCATCGATGTGCCGAGCGTCGAAACCATGTCGTCGAGGTGATCGTAGCGAATCAGCGCGAGCGTTTTCGATGTCGTCTGCCCCGGAAACGAACCCGCGACGAGGAACCCGGTGGCCGCGACCGCATTCACGTTGCCTGGAACCAGCTGATCGCCGGCGATCTGCCAGCGGACAAACTCGTCGAACGGCATGTCGTCGTTCATCGCCTTGATAACGAAATCGCGATAGTGAAACGCGTTCGGCCTATTGCCGTCGAATTCATACCCGCCGCTCTCGGCAAAACGCACGGTGTCGAGCCAATGCCGCGCCCAGCGTTCGCCAAAGCGCGGCGATTCGAGCAGCCGATCAATCATGGCCCCGTATGCCGCTTGCGGCTTAGCGCTCACAGTATCCTTGCTAAACGATTGAACTTCATCGAGAGTCGGCGGCAGCCCATGCAAATCGAGATACGCACGACGCAGCAGCGTCTCCCATTTCGCAGTCGCATTCGGCGTCAGGCCTTTCTCTTCGAGCTTCGCCAGGATAAAGCGATCAATCGGCGTCCGCCCCCAGCTGGCGTTTTTCACATTCGGAGGCGTTTTCGACACGAGCGGCTGAAACGACCAGAACTGCCGGCCCTTCTCGATGTCGATTTCTTTCTTCTTGGAAACAAGCTTCCCCTCACGCGGGTCCGGCGCCCCCATTTCGATCCATTTCACGAAGTCCCCGATGATCTCCTTGCTCAGCTTCGTCGATTGCGACGGCATCTTCGTCGGCCCATCGTGTTCAAGCACCTTGACAAGCAAACTGCCCTTCGCTTTGCCTGGCACAAACACGGGACCGCTGTCGCCGCCTTGCAACATGCCCGCCTTGCTGTCGAGCAACAGGCCCGCCTTCAGCTTTTTCGATTGTGTGGAATGGCACTCGTAGCAATACTTGCTAAGCACGGGCCGAATCTTGTTCTCGAAGAACTCGACGCCTGACTTGGGATTGCCACCCGCCGAGACGAGATTGGCGGTGATGAGGATTGCGAAAAGCGAGCCGAGCAGTTGGTGCCGTTTCATGGTGTGATACGCTCTGCCAAAAAAAGTCGGGCATGGAAGGTCGGGAATATTGATTTTATCACAAGTGAGTAATGTTCGTCGAGAGAAAAATGTACTTACTATGATTTAGTCGGACATTTTTTCGGCATGGCATCACCCCCCAGGAATCGCTGCGCTCATTTTGGGGCTTGCGGCCTGACCGGTTGTCAAAGTCGGTAGTGGCAAACTATTCGCAATCGCATGGCGTGCCTCGCTCGCCAAACGGGAAAATTCGATTTGCATCGCAGCTAAACGAGCGCCCGATCGGGCGGCAGACACCTTTTGCGTTCGCCGGGATGTTTGCGGAACCACTGCATGACGACCATCATGCCGTCAGCGTGTTCGTAGCTGTCTAGCAACTCAGCATTGGGGCGGTAGATCGCGGCGAGTTTCGTTTTCATGTTTTTGCGAGCCTTGCCATCACTCGGCGGGTCGATGACGCCGACCACACGGGCGCCGTGAATGAGGTACCACGCTGTCGAACCGTCGTGGCCCGCACACGGGTAAATGAACGACATTTCACGTTGGGCCTGGGTGACGCTGTCAAGTTTATCGGCCAACCACGTCAATGCCGTCCAGCGATCCCGCAGCGCTGCGGCCTTCTCAAAAGCGCATGCCTGGGAGGCGGCGTGCATCTCGGCCTCGAGTGTGGCCAACGGCGAGCGGTCGGCGCCGGTGAGGAACGCGCGGGCTTTTCGCACCTTGGCGTCGTACGTCGAACGCTCGCAGGTGCCGGTGCAGGGCCCCAGACAGGTGCCGATCTCCATGCGAAGACAGCCCGCGGGACGGATGCCGGGGAAGAGTTCGATATCGTCGGGAAAGATCATCTCTTGCGGTTGTGGGCAGTCTCGCAGTTGGAAGTGGTCATTGAATCGGCGGACCGCTTCGACGGCGTTGCTATTGGCGACGATCGGGCCAAATGCGGACTTGACGCGTGCCGTCAGTTGCCGCGAGAGAAAAAGATAGGGAGCAGGCGGCTGACTGATGCAGACGAAGGTCAGGAGTCGCCGTAGCGGTTGGCCTTGCACGTTCCAGCGTGGGCGCCAGCGGCGGATTAATTCAAGTTCGCGTAGGAGGCTTGCAAATTCGCTGGGCAGCACCTCTGCCACGATACGTCGTGCTTGCGACACGATCCGGCCCGCCTTGGGTGGTCGGCCCTTCCTTCGGAAATAGCTCTGCAAGCGGATGCGCAGGTTCTTTGCCTTGCCGACGTAGATTAGCTCGCCTTCGCCATCGAACATCCCGTACACGCCAGGCTGGGCGGGAGCGAGCAAGCGAACCTGGGTGCGCAGGTGTGCGGGCTTCGCGCCGTCCATTTGGACGAGTCGGGTCTGGAACGAGGGAGGAAAAATGAGCGAAGGCCCGAAGTCAAGGCAGCGGATATCGCTGAATAGCCGGGTCATCGGGAATCCCTTCGCTCATCCGAACAATCTGGTACATCCGTGAAAAAGGGCAAACTCTGAGGATTAGGAAAAACCCTGTCAGAGGATTTCATCATTGTACAAATTTCCATCAAAACGTGTAACTAAGTGTCCAAGTATTGCATTAAACGGGGCAAAATTGCACGATAAATGCCGACGCCACAGGTCAATCGAAAAAAACTTCGTTTTTTCACAGGACTCTTGTCAAGTTCGGAACCTATGGATGATCCATGAGTTGAGTCGAGCGATTGGACCACCGAACGGTCCGGTCGCACGAATGGTATCGGAATTGCCAATTTCTTATTCCCCGGAGAGGAAAAGATTCCGCTCCCAAGCTCGCATCAGGTCCTTGCGTGGGCTACAATTCATCTGAACACCCTTAGCATCGCTCGAAGGAGGGTAGCGCATGTTGGTCCTTAGTCGCAAATTAGGTGAGAAGATTTACATCAACGACAATATCTGTATCACCGTCGTCGATATTGATCGAGGCAAAATTCGTCTGGGGATCGAAGCCCCGCGCGACGTGCCTATCTTCCGCCAAGAACTCTTGGGCGAACCCAAACCGGGCACAGAGCCCGTTGGTAAACCCGCCCTTGCCGTTAATGGTTAGCGAAAGATCGTGTCTTTCGCAGTTAACCACTTTGAAAAGCTCGCGCATCAACGCGAGCTTTTTTTGTTGCGCGCTCTCCACATACCTACAATAAGTCCAAATCCATGCCCCTCGCTTACCCACCTACTTCCGGTTCCACCTCATGACATCACCGCGCACGCTTGGCGATCTCCTCTCCACCGGCTACCGTTCCGTCTCTGTCAAGGACGAAATGCGCCGCAACCTCATCCGTAAGCTCAAGGCTGACGAGATAATTTTCGACGGCATCCTCGGCTATGAGGAATCCGTCGTGCCTCAAGTCCAGAACGCTATCCTCTCGAAGCACGACATTCTCTTCCTCGGCTTACGCGGCCAGGCCAAAACTCGCATGCTGCGCCAACTCGTTCGGCTTCTGGATGACGCCATCCCGATCATCGCCGGCAGCGAAGTCAATGACGATCCGCTACATCCGCTTAGCAAATACGCGCGTGATCTCATCGCCAAGCATGGCAACGACACGCCGATCGATTGGATCACGCCGCAGCAGCGCTACCACGAAAAGCTCGCCACGCCCGACGTGACCATCGCCGACTTGATTGGCGAGATCGACATGATTAAGCATGCCGAGGGACGCTACCTCTCCAGCGAATTGACGATGCACTTCGGCCTGATCCCGCGCTCCAACCGCGGCATCTTTTGCATGAACGAGCTGCCCGACCTCAGCGCGAAGATTCAGGTCGGCATGTTCAACGTGCTCGAAGAACGCGACGTGCAGATTCGCGGCTATCCCGTTCGCCTCGAACTTGACCTGTGCATGGTCTTCAGCGCGAATCCCGAGGACTACACGAATCGTGGCCGAATCGTCACGCCGCTCAAAGACCGCATCGGCAGCGTAATCCGCACCCATTACCCACTCACGCGCGAGATCGGCATCGCCATTACCGATGCCAACGCTTGGATGGAGCGCGACTGTGCGGTCGTGCTCGTGCCGACGTTCATGAAAGAGATTCTGGAGGAGACCGCTCGGCTCGCGCGGTCGAGCAACGCGATCAATCAGCAATCAGGCGTTAGCGTGCGCATGTCGATCGCGAATATGGAGAACATGGTCAGTAACGCCGAGCGCCGGGCGCTGACACTTGGCGAATCGCCCGCCGTGCCTCGGGTCAGCGATTTCGCCTATCTCGCGGCGAGCACGCGCGGCAAGATCGAACTCACGCTCAGCGACGAGGACGGGCAGGAGGAGAAAGTGCTCTCGAAGCTGCTCGGCGAGGCCATCAAAAACCTGTTCGAGGCGAACTTCGAGGTCAAGCAGTTTCGCGGTCTGGTCGAGTGGTTTGAATCGGGCAAGACGCTGACGACCGGCGACCGTGTGCCAGCGGGGCGATATGTGCAATTGCTGAACGAGGTGCCAATCCTGAAAGCGGCCGTGATGAAATACGCTGAGCGACCCGAACTGCAAGATATTCGCGGGCAAGCTGAGCCTGCGTTGTTGGCGAGTATCACTGAATTTGTGCTGGAAGGGTTACATGTCAACAATCGGCTCAACAAAGCCGCCAAAGCGGGCGAACAGGTGTATCGGCGGTGAGTGAATTGTTTAGCCGCTCGCCTTTGGCGAGCGCGATGGTAATGCGCGTCACCCGCGCTCGCCAAAGGCGAGCGGCTAAACATTATTCAAGCAATTCGCGTAGCATTTCAACAGTGACCTCTTCGAGCGTATGGACGACATGATCGGCCCCGGCGGCACGCAACTTTTCCGCCGGATGATGGGCGCCGAAGGTGACGCCGATGGCACGCATGCCGGCTGACTTGGCGGCCTGAATTCCGACGGGGGCATCTTCCAGCACGACACAACGTTTGGGGTCGATGCCCAGCAACCGACTGCCGCGGGCGAACACTTCGGGATCGGGTTTGCCTCGCGGCGTGTCTTCCATCGCGACGATGGCGGCGAAATGTTCGTGCGTTTGCGTGAGCCGCAGGATCAGGTCGATGTTTCGCCGTGGCGCGCTGGAGCCTATCGCCTGGCGAACGCCCAGCCGGGTTGCCGCCGTGAGCAACGCTGGAACGCCAGGCAGCAGTGAGACGCCTTTCTCGGCTTCCACGCGATACAGGTCTTCCTTGCGGTCGCCCATCTGCGCTACTTCGTCGTTGGTGTAATTCATGCCGAACAGCTTGGGAATGATCTCTGGATTGCGCCAGCCGAACGTCCCCGCGAAATCGGCGCGGGTAAATGGGTTCCCCAACTCCTCGGCGAGCGTGCACCAAGACTGAAAATGCAGTTCGGCCGTATCGACGAGCGTACCGTCAACGTCCCAGAGAATCGCGAAGGGGGAGGATGTCATTGCCGAAGGTTTCCTACTGGTGTTCGGTAGTTCCGATGTACTTACTTTCTTACGATCGTTGACGAGGCTTGTCTTTGTCTCACGAGCCGGAAGCGTTAGCGACGGACTGGAGAAATCCGTCGCTAACGCTTCCGGCTCGTATATTTGTTGGGCATGTTAACACGGACGAACCAACGGGCCTCTCGTCTCGTATCACAGAATAATACCTTGGGCTCGATTCAACGGCAGGACACCTCATGCAGCATTATTTCAAAAAACTCGTGGCGATTGGGTTCCTCGTCTTTCTCGGCTTGTGGGTCGTCGGTAGCATTCGCGGCATCACGCTGCCGTATCCACCGCCGATGCCCGTGGCCATCTCCGCGGGATTGGAACGGGAGTTTTTCTCGTCGAGCGGCAACTACGCGAATAACATGAAGCAGCTCCAGCTGACCGAAACTCCCTTGCCCCTCGCGCTTGACAATTCGGAGGCGGAGAAGATTCGCATCGTTGAAAAGCGTGCGACCATGACGACTGGAACGACCAAGTTCGCCGAGGAAGAAACAGCCGTGCGTGGGGCGATCAAGGCCCAACAAGCCACGGTGTTCAACGAAAAAAACACCGGTCTGGAACCCAGTCGCAAGTTATTGGTGGAGATCGGCGTCAGCCCGGAAAAATTCGACGACCTCGTCGCTTCGTTGCAGGCGATCGGCAACGTGTCGTCGATCAGCGTTGAGCAAAAGGACCGCACCAGCGAATTCCGCAAGCTCTTTGGCCAACGGCATTCCCTGAAAAAGTACCTCGAAGCGATGACAAAACTTCGCACCGGCAAGGCGCTCACCTTCGATGAGTCGCTGAAGCTCGAACAGAAGATTCAGGACCTCGAAAAGGAAATGCAATCCCTCACGACGCAGTTCGGCGATCTGCTGGGCAAGGAATCGTACTACCATGTCCAGCTTACGTTGGCGGAGTATCAATCAGGCGATGCGCGGGACCACACCTACACCATTCCGCAGCGTATCGGCCATGCCTTTCTCTGGGCCGTCGTCTGGTGGTTCGCGGTCGCACTCTCGATTGGCGTGGTCGTCGCCGCCGGCGTCAGCGTGTGGACGCTGCGTGCTTGATCCACGAATAACGTAGGTGCACGACAGCACGTGTAACGAAAACAAATGCACAATCACGAAAGGCACGAAAGGACGAAAAAATACGGATCATTTTTGGTAAACTTCTTTGCGCATTGCAATCCGATTTCCTTTCGTGATTTCGTACTTTCGAGCTTTCGTGATTCGTATTGAAATTCAACGCCTGCAAGTGCCGTCGTGCACCCCAATAACGTCGTCGTCAAAGGTCCCTATTGCATCGCTTGCGCATTCCGCGTAAACTTTCACCAACAATTCGATCGGTTAAACCTAGTTCCAGACAAGGGGTTCCGAATGAAAACTTCGATCTCACGCTATTTCCTGTTCGGCCTGCTGCTCGGCTGGTCGTTGTCGCACGCCAACGTGTTCGGCCAAGCGACCGGCACAGCGTCATCGTCGGCGGCAGTCGGTGGCGGCACGGGCACAACAACAACAGCGACAACTGCGGAGAAGCTGCGAGCCGCGCTTGAGAAAAAAGTAACGCTCGATTTCACCGGCAACTCGCTTAACGACGCCATCAACCACTTCCGCGACAAGACGGGGATCGCCATCCATATCGATCCCATGGCCCTCGGCATGATCGGCATCGGGGACGGCAACGACGGCGGCATCCAGCCAAACATCGTGCAGCCCGGTATTCCAGGCGTGATCGTTCAGCCCAACCAAGGCCAATTCAAACTCAAAGCTACCGACGAAAAAGCCGGCCAGGTTCTTCGCCGAATGCTCAATCCCTACAGCTTGACTTATGTCATCCTGCAGGACGCACTGCTCGTTACGACCGAAGAGATGGCGGTGCTTCGGCAATATCGTCAGCGCGTCAGCGTGGACCTCGAAGACGTGGCGATGAAAAAAGCCGTGCGCGACCTTGCCAAGAATCACGGCATCAGTCTGGTCATCGATCCGAAAGTGGCGAAACAGAGCGACACGCCCGTGTCGTTGCAGCTGGACAATGCCAGCATCGAGACGACGCTGCGCCTGCTCGCGGAACTGGCCGGCCTAAAGGCGGTCCGCATGGGCAATGTGATTTTTGTCACAACCGATGAGAAGGCCAAGAAGATTCGCGATGAAGAGCAGCATCAATTCGACAATCCGCTCAATCCCAATAATCCAGGCGGCGGCGTCATGCCGCAAATGCTGCGAGGCATGGTTGGCGGCGGGTTCGGCGGAATCGCAGTGCCTGGATTCGCCGGCCCTGGCGCCCAAGCGGTTCCCGTGCCGCTCAACCCGGAGGCGGCCCCACCGCCGCCAGGCGTTGAACCGGCGGCCCCACCCGTCAAAAAGGAGGGCGTCCAATCGAGCGATCCCGCGCCGGCGAAGAAGCGGATCATCGAAATCAATCCGGAACAAGGCAGCAGCGAGCCGAACGTCGGCGCTCCCGCTGCTCCGCCGCGTCCTCTGCCGCCGGCACGCAATGAGTAGTCTCCGTTTAGCCGCTCGCCTTTGGCGAGCGCGGACGAGGCGCTTTGCCGAATGTTCGATCACGTCCGCGCTCGCCAAAGGCGAGCGGCTAAACATTTTTGCATGGATCGTCCATGGATCGCAGCAACCCCTATGAGACGGCGTTTGAAGCGTTCCTCAAGGAACAGGGGTTGTGCTATGTCGCCGTCGATGAGACTCGCCGGGCGGTGCTCGGTGATATTCCCATCAAAAATCTCGACTTCATCATCCTCGGCCCGACCGGCGCCAAATTGCTGGTCGATGTCAAAGGGCGACGCTTCCCCGGCGGCCCGCCCGAGAAGCCGCGCTACGTCTGGGAGAGCTGGGCGACGCGCGACGACATCGATGGGTTGACGCATTGGCATGGCCTATTCGGACGCGATTATCAGCCGTTGTTCGTGTTCATGTACAAGGTCATGCCGACGGTGACTTTGCCCACCGATACGCCGGACGTTTGGCATCACAAAGGCGAGACCTATTTGCTCCGAGCCGTGACTTTGGAGGAATATAGCGCTAATATGAAGGTACGCAGTCCCAAGTGGGGCACGGTGTGGATTCAGCAAGCGAAGTATCAGGAGCTGGCGAGGCCGTTCCGCTACTTCAGTCACGAACAACCGCTCAACCCGGTAGACGAGGAACTCGATGGGCCGGATCAAGCTCGGCATCTCTCTGAAGTCACTCGGGCAGCCCTTCAGGCGTTCGTTGCCGGCGGCGCAAGCGCTTGGAGTAGCGGGCATCGAACTGGAAGCCCTGGGCGAGTTGGCCCCGACGAACCTGACGGCGACGGGCCGACGTGAGATCACGCATCTCCTCCGATCCCACGATCTCGCCATCAGCGCGATCAACTGCCCGCTGCGCCGCGGCATTGATGTCGCCGTCGATCTCGAACCTCGACTCGATTACATCCGCGACGCCATGACCTTGGCGTTCGACCTTGGCCCGCGACTCATCATCATCCCGATTGGCAAAATCGCTGAAAAAGAAGACTCACCCGAACGCAACATGCTCAAGGAAGCGTTGCTCAATCTCGGCAAGTTCGGCGATCGCACCGGCGTCATCGTCGCGCTCGATTTGGGCGGCGACGATCCCGCCATCGCCGTCGACCTTCTCGCGAAACTGGACACCGGCAGCCTGGCGGTAATCTACAACCCCGCATCGCTGGCAGTCGCAGGCCGAAATCCGCACGACGCCCTGCGAGCGCTGCATCGCCGTGTGGCAATGGTCCACGCCCAGGACGCTCGGCGAATCAGCCCGAACCGCATGGGCGCCGTCCCGCTCGGCCATGGCGATATCGATTGGCTGCAACTCGCGGCGGACTTCACCGAGATCGACTATCGCGGCTGGTGGACGATTCTCGCCGACGATCGTGCCGAAGCCAAAGCGAGCGTCGCATTTCTCCAGCGAGTCATGCCGTAACGATCGATCCGAGACGGCAACGGGCGATGTCGCTATTCTAATATTTGTGCTTAACAAACGAATAATCGTGTAACCGCCCTGTTCGGCTTGACTGGTGCACGAGATGCCAAATGGTTCTATGAAAGTCATGGGGGTCTATCGGCTTGCCGTTACGGATGATCTCGTAAAGGAGCAAACGGACCTGATTTTTCCAGGCAAGCTCGGGGGCCGGCCACGTGAAAGAGCCGAGCAGCGCAGTCGGGAACAACTGGCTTCCGTGGTGTTAATCGAAGTAATCGTTCGACACTGCGACGAAAGTTACAGCGTTGGGGACTTCACACAACCACTAAAGGGGAAGTCGCGAAGCAGCTGGCAAGTCGCTTGGGCTGAAACCTACTTGACTGAGGATGGTACAGCACGCCTTCAGGCACGATGGCCAGATCCACCTGCGAAAAAGGACTTTCGAGTGGCCTTTTTCATGCACTTTTGGAATCCGGCGTTGCCCCTGCGATCTAGCTACGGAGAGTTGAAGTGTCCGGCTGTGAAAGAAATGCCGGAGAGGTTAACGGGTCTTGTTCGGTACGAGCCCGTGGATAGAAATCGAGCCGAACCAGACGTTGCACTCCAGACGATGCACTTCGACCGGGGCCGCATTCTTGTTTCGCGCGACACCACGCCGTTGCAGCGGCCCCGGCGGGTGAACTTTTTCGTTGGCGCCGTGGGTGGCGTTTGGATTGTTCCACATGAGCGCTAAGCCGCAAGCGGAAGAAAGCAACGTCAGCGCAACACCGCGCGATTATTATTTCTGACAACTGACAACTAACAACTGACAACTGCTCGCTGAAAGTCGCAATGCAATACAAAAATCTGTTTATGTTCGTCCTCGTTTGCGCTATTCTCATTCCCGGCTGGTTTTGGCTGGGCAGCGTCATGAATCCGCCGCTCGACCCGACCAAGGACGAGAAGAAGATCGCCAAGGCGGATGACAAGACGAAGCCAGACGAAAAAGAAAAGGCCGAGCCGAAGACCGTGACGCCAGAGAAGAAGACCGAACCCGAAAAGAAAAAGGAGCCGGAAAAGGTCAAGCCAAAGAAGGATCCGCAACTGCCGGCACCAAAGCTCGAAGCACTCGTCACCGAAACGCTCGGCGGCGTTGGGTTCCATCTGACCGCATCACTCACGTCGCGCGGCGCCGGCGTTCGGCGCGTCACGCTCAATCGCTTCAAAGCCGCCGACTGGCATGGCCGACCGATCCAGGGCGACCTCGAACTCGTGCAGGACGACGACATTGCGCCGTCGTATCGTATGTACGCTTTCGAGGACGCGCAAGACGACCGCCCCCTTTTCGGGCTAGGCGAGCAAATCTGGAAGTTTGAAGGAAAGGTGCCCAAAGACGATCACCAGGAAGCGAGCTTCTCGACAACGGTTCCCGGCCTCGACCATGTGAAGGTCGTCAAGACCTATCGCCTGACGCCAAAAGATTATCACCTTACGATGGTACTGGAGTTCCACAGCGCGGACACGAAGAAGGACGCCAAGGCGACGCCGTTCCGCTACCAACTCGTTGGTGCGCACGGCCTGCCGATCGAAGGCGAATGGTTCGCCAGCGCATTCCGCAATTCGTACATCGGACTCGTCGATCCGGGCAATCGCCTGTGGCGCAAGCTCGAGGACTCGGCACGCATCAGCGTGCATCGCGGCGGCGACCGCTTCCCGGCAGGCAAACGCGACGACAATCGACTCCTCTACGCCGGCGTATCCAATCAATACTTCGCCGCTCTCATCGTCGTCGATCACGAACAACCCAAACGCGCCGACGGCGGCGTCGAAAAAGAAACCATCCTCGCCTGGGCCCGACCCACCCACGAAAGCACCGAGGTCAAGGGCGCCATCTCCGCAATCGCCAAGGATAAATCCGATTTCCTCTTCACTGAAGCCAATGGCAAGGTCACCCGATGTTACCTGTTGCCGCGTGTCGTCAAGCACCTCGACGATCTGAAAATTGAAAACGGTTCGCGCGTCAGCCTGAGCTATTACGACACGCCCGACGGCCGCCGCATCGCCACCTGGCTTCGGCTTGGCGAGACCGCTCGGCCCCAGTTCGACGACATCACCGTCCGCGTCCATAGCGAAATCATCAACCTGCAACCGCATGACAAGGTCGTGCATCAGTTCATGCTCTATCACGGCCCCGTCAAGGCGGCGCTTCTTTCGCAATTCTCCGGCGAAAAGGAAGTCCCCTCCGAACTCGTCGAACGCTATACGCACACGCTCCACTTGCGAACACTCACCGATTACCCTTCCGACAACTGGTTCGGCTGGGTCTCCTCGAAGATCATGCTGACCGATCTCATCATCCTCTTCACTCGGCTCATGCACTGGCTGCTCAACCTGCTGCACTACGTGTTCGGCTATGGACTAAGCATTGTTGTGCTCACGCTCATGGTTCGCGGTGCCATGTTTCCGATCAGCAAAAAGCAGGCACTTTTCAGCATCAAAATGCAGGAACTGGCGCCGGAGTTGAAGAAGGCACAGGAGAAACACGCTGACGACCCGGCCGCGAAGATGCAGGCAACACAAGAGTTCTACCGCAAGCACGGCATCAACCCGCTGGGAAGCTGCTGGCCGGTCTTTTTGCAGATGCCGATCTTCCTTGGCCTATACTTCGCGCTGCAAGAAAGCATCCACTTTAGAGCGGCTGGGTTCCTGTGGATCGATAGCCTGGCGGCACCGGACATGTTTTTATGGTGGACCGAAAGTATCCCATATATCAGCGTGCCAGATAACATTGGCGGGATTGTGTACCTTGGCCCGTACCTGAATGTGCTGCCTGTCATCGCCGCGGCGCTGATGCTCGTGCAGCAAATTCAAACGATGCCGCCGCCGACGGATGAACAAACCGCAATGCAGCAGAAGATGATGAAGTACATGGTCATCGTCTTCGGCATCATGTTTTACAAAGTCGCGGCTGGGCTTTGCATGTATTTCATCGCCAGTAGCTTATGGGGCGTGGCTGAGCGAAAACTGCTGCCGAAAAAGAAAACCAGCCCCGGATTTCCCACCGACATGACACCCAACAGCCCCGGCAAACCGGCCATGGTTCTCAAAGGCAAGTTGGCCAAGGCCCCCAAGAAGGAACCCGAACCGCAAACCGCGTTCACGAAACTGAAAGCGTGGTGGCAAGACGTACTGCGCCAGGCCGAGAAAAAGTAGATCTCGCTTTTCACGCGATCCGTATTTACCGGTCAGGATGTTTTCCGCTTGGATTCCATCAACGCGAAAGCACCAAACTGCGGCGCGGCTCGCTGACATGGGGGCAGTTATCAGGCGGGGCGTCACACCATCAACCGCACAAGCCGCGATGACGCATTCCGATATTCGCTTGACGATGGGCGTTTACATCGATCCGAAACTCCCGGTCGTTGGCAGGGCACTCGATTCACTGCCGCCCCTTCTTGCTTATGGACAAACGAACACATCCAAAGCTACAATGGCGACGGGAACAAACGACTAACGGCGATTTCCGCTTGTACAAACTCTTAACAAACGGGTTCAAAACGGGACATTTGCTGGCATCACGACAGACGGCGACAAGATCGACGATGAGCGACGTTGTGTTGCCGTAACGCAAGTCCCCGTCAACGCAAAAGGCTCACTGACGGGTATCGTCAATGAGCCTTCATCAATCGGGGTGAGAGGATTTGAACCTCCGACCTCCTGGTCCCGAAAACGAAAAAAGCGTTCGG
>CAMAUE010000095.1 GCA_945861245.1 Singulisphaera sp. GP187 | reverse complement strand
AGCGATCGACGACGCGAATACCTGCCTCGGCCTGGGGATCGTGCGGAGCGAGTTGCCGAGCTTGCTGAAAGAATCGGCCTGCGGCTTCGATTTTGTTGTCGGAGAGCGCCAATTCGGCGCTTTCGATGCACTCCAGGTGCTGCAAGCGGCCCGGCGCGGTTTGCAATCGCTCGCATCGGCCAAGCTGATAACCGTAACGCATCGACCGGGCCAAGCCCTCGAAGTGACGTTGTTGGAACTGCCGGAAACGCCACCGGACAAGTGAAGGGCGAACCGGCGGCCATCGAGTGAGACGGCGTGCTGGGTGTGTCTGGTTTTGACGATGGGGAGCGACGCGAACCGCCGCCGAGCGTATCGCCGTGGGACTTGCCGCCGGACCTGTACGAACGCTGGGAAGAGAGGACTTGCATCATGCACTTTGACGGCAAGATTCCGTGGCACACCGCCGAGGCGCATGCCCTGGCCGACATTCTCGGCCAAGCCGATCCGCGGGCGGGCAAAGGTGTCGCCGGACCGGCACCGGAAACCGCCAAGGCCGATCAACCGGCCCCCGTGATCCAAACGGGTTTGTTCGGCACGGAGAAAGGCCCTTACCGATGAAACAGACAATCACCCGCCTCGCGTGGACGGCAGTCAATCGAGCTTGATGCCGCATTCGGCGCAGCGATGGCTCTTCGTGCAAAACTACGGAAAGAAAAAGAAAACTGGAAAACAGATGCAACAAGAGAGAATCGTCAAAATGAAAAGCATGTTGAAGATCTGCTTGTTTTCTGGGCTATTCGGGTCAATGAACGTGGTCGGGTTCAAGTCGCTTCCGCAATGGATGCACTCAAAGCTATGCTCCTTGTTGCCAGGTCTCCTGGGGTGATTCTCCCCTCAATTTGGAAGTTCGCGAGAAAGAAGAATCCGAACGTTTTTTTCCGAACGGGAAGAAAGACGGAAACAGATAGACTTCCCTCGGCGATGTATTTCGCGGTTACGGTATGACTTCAACGCCCTTGAGGTTCTTGCGTTTCTTCTCGAAATTCTCAAGGGACTCCTCGGCCACGACGAGGTAGGCCGCCTTCACCGATGCCGCGCTCGCCTTGTAGGTGTTGTCAAGGAACTTGACAGTGACAGTAACATCCGCGCCGTCCCCAAACGAAGTGGCCGTGTAAACGTCCTCGTTGGCGCGTCGCTGGAAAAGCATCTGTGTCCCTTGCTCGAAAGACATGGTGAGCCATTGCGTTCCGTCCTTGCCCTTCTCGGCCGCAACGAAGATGCCAGGAGTATCGCTTGTAATGCCGATTTCCTCGATCACCTCCCCTTTGCTCTGCACGAGCTTTCCTTTCTGCGGGCGAGCACTGTCCTCTTTGCTCAACTCGCGGAAGATGACGAGATCGGTGGCAAGGTAGTATTGGAGCGACGAAAATTCGCGCTCATGAAGGTTGTATTTGTCGATCAGAGCCTGGTTGAACTTTGTGCGTTTCGCCTCTCGCTTCTTCTGCGGGCCGTCGTCTACCTTGGCCTTCGCTTGCTTTGGAGCGGCAGGAAACGGATGGTTGCCAGCGCCGCCGCAACAACAGGCCATGAGATTCAGGCCGATGACGGAGACGACCAGAGCGATTCGGCGATTCATGGGCATTTACTCCAGTGGGATGTCGTGAATGGTGGACGAAAGGTATCATAGGCCGCCAATGGATTTGGAACAACGGAAAAATGTTCATTCTTTCCGGACCCGTTGGGTTTCAGCTAGAAGAATTTCACCATGACACCAGAGCAAGAGCAAGCATACCGCGAAGAGGCCGAGCGCCTGGCCCTGTTGCCGCGTGAGGATCAACGCCAGTTGATCGCGCAGCATTGGGTGATTGCCGAGGATACGGACGTGCCGAGAGAGGACCGCACGGAAGCGAAAGAGCGGGCCGAGGCCCTGGAAAAGAATCTGCGCCGGTTGGCGAGAAAAAAGAAAGAATCTTTGTAACGATATCTTGACTGACCATTCAACGAAGTGATTGTGTTCGGGCACAAGCGTTCAAGGCCGGAGGTTGATCGGACCAGAGACTGGAAAGCCTGGGAGTCCGTCCAGGCACCGAAGGGCTTCCGCTACCAGATCCCACCGGGCAATGGTCCGCGTCTGTTTCAAAAGGTCCAGCCCACCGAGCCGGAGTTGAAAAGAATGCTCGTCGGTTCACCCTTGCGTTCGTATTTGAACTCGAAGCGAGAGTTCGGATTATTCTGGAAGCGGTGAAGGTTGATCCGGTCGCCTGGCTGCGGATTATTGAACCTTCACTCGGAATAGAGCGGGATCGTTTGGCCGGCTTGTCACCTTCCGATCGTGTTCTTGAAATGCCAGCAGTGATCGACCTGGTGAAGAAAATCTACGAGGTCATTCGCAAATATCTGGACGAAGCGACCTATGATGCCTTCGTTGGCGAACTTTCGAAGCTTCTTGAGGCAACTCCCCCAGAGCAGGATGTAGAGATGGTATGTAGGGTTGAAAAGGCGCCTGAGTGGGAAATTGGGAGAAATACTACCTAAACTATCATTTTTATATATATATTAATAAATAACAGTATTAGAGAAGCAACCCTACATACCATCTCTACACACACCCTCTAGGAGAATTTCGATGCGAAACGAAAGTTCAATCACGCCCGGCTGTGAATCTGGGCAAACTGGGCAAAATAAACGCCGCAAGTTCAAGGCGTCCAAAAAACAAACGCTTAGGGTCTTGTTCAAGCAAGTCGACCTGTGGTTGACCAGATTATTCGTTAAGCTGGCTAATCTGGGCATTCCAGTGCATCTGGGTTTCGAGTACGCTTTGTGAGTCAATGTCCTCCAGAGAGGAGCGAGGGACACATGGTACACATGGATGAAACGCCTATAACCGAGAAAGACACTAGAGCGATGTTCCGGCGTCCGTCGCCCTGGCCTTGGCCGCGAGGAGTTGGGATAGTGCCAGGCCCCCCAATCCCAAGGTCCCGATGCGCGAGAAGTCGCGACGGCTGGCGTTAGACGCGGAATCGAAGAGAGAGAACATGGTGAATCCTTCGGAGGATATTCCACTTGGTCGGATTGATACTCCTGAGCCTGATCGCCAAAGAAAGGCAACTCGACGCACTTCGCTGGCGCTCAGGCTCGGACAACCTGTCAACCGCTCGTTCCTCAGCTACCGACCAACTCGGTGATCGGGTTGCCGTGCGAGAGGGCGAACGGTCGGCCGGTCTGGTCGCGGGTCTCGGAGTGCGGTGCAATGCCGAGGCAGTGATAGATTGTCGCGGTGAAGTCTGCGGGCGTCAGCGGCGTCGCCGCGGGATAGGCAGCGATGCGATCCGAGCGACCGACAACCGTGCCGCCCCGGATGCCACCGCCGGCAAACAATACGCTGTAACATTCCGGCCAATGTTCACGGCCGCCGTTCGAGCGTGTGATTCGCGGCGATCGGCCGAACTCGGCGGCGACGACGACCAGCGTCTCGTCGAGTTGGCCTGTGCGGTCGAGGTCGGTCATCAGTGCGTTGAAGGCCTGATCGTACGGCGGCACCAGTTCGTCGCGGTGAGCGCTGAAGTTGTTCCAGTGCGTGTCCCAGGCAAAACCGTTGCTGCCTTGCGTGCGCTGCCAATTGCACTGCACCAGACGAGCGCCGGCGTCAAGCAGGCGACGACCGAGCAACACCGATTGCCCGAATAGATTGCGGCCATAACGTTGGCGCTCAGATGCGGGAATCGCCGCGAGATCGACGGCCCGACGCACGGCGTCCGACGAAAGCACATCTAACGCGCGGGCCTGGTTGTCGCGAATATTCTGCGTGATGGCGAGCTCTTGCATCTGCTGAGTCTGAGCGCCAAGTTGATCGGTCAGGCTTAAGCGGCGGCGCAGGACGCTGACATCTTCGTTCGGCGCAAGCGGCAGATGATCGAGGCGAAAGTTGTCTTCGTTAGGGTTGCCGCCCGTCAGCATCGGATCGAAGCGCCCGCCCAGCGACCCCGCGAATTGGCCCGCACGACGCCCGCCGGCCACGTCCATGCGGGCTGGTATAATCACAAACGGGAACATCGGACCATCACCTGGTGTCAGCTTCGCCAAGATCGAACCCATGTGCGGCATATCGGCTCGGCTCATCGAGTTCACATCAGGCACGCTGCCCGGATACGGATAGCCCGTGAACATCCAGTACGACCCGCGGCCATGATCGTTGTGCGTGTGATTCATCGTGCGGACGAGACCGATCTTGTGCATCCAGCGAGCGGTGTGCGGGACCAACTCGGAAAAGCGAACGCCTGTCACGGATGTGTTGATGGTGGTGAACTCGCCGCGGATGTCGTCGGGAGCGTCGGGCTTCGGATCGAACGTGTCGAGCTGCGCGGGACCGCCGGAGAGATAGAGAATGATGCAGCGTTTCGCCTGTCCGAAACTGGGCGGCCGGCGCACTGCGGGTGTGGGCTGCGCTTGCAACAGCGTCGGCAGCGACAACCCCGCCAGCGACAATCCGCCAACACGCAACAACTCACGGCGATCGAGAAGGTCAGCGCGCGAGTTCAGGTTCCAGAGTTTGAGCATGACACGGATCCTTTCGGCAACCAGTTTACAGATGCAATTCGAGCCACAATCAGGTAGGATAACCTTTGGTTAAGTGTAACGGCCTGCTCGCGGGAAAGCAAGCATGTTCTCCTAGAGGTGTGATGTAGACATGGTATGTAGGGTTGCTTTCGGTCAACAAAACCCCGCAGACGCCAGTCGGCCGAGGTCTCACGTTCGTGGCTCGGTAACGTATACGCATGCATCCGCAGAGTGAAGTTCGTTCAAGGCTTCCGTCTATACTAAGCCGGTACCGATTCCCGATCGCGATTTCGGCTACGCAACCGTTGGATGCGGAAACGCTGAAATTTTAGGAGTTAAGCATGCCACGCTGTGGTACGATCTTCGCCATTACCTTGTCGGCCATCGCATTAATTATCTCGCCTACCACAATCCGCGCCCAAGGCCACGTCGAGCACCTGGAGCCGCCCGCGCTCGAGCGTGGCAAGACGACACGCGTCACCGTCGTGGGTTCGCAGCTGGGCAAGGCGATCGGCTTATGGACGAGCTTGCCGGCTGGCGCGATCAAGTCGACGCCGGTTGGGGAACTGTCGGCGAACAAAGCCGTGCTGGACGTGACCGTCGCTGGTGATGCGCCGGTCGGCATCTGCGGCGTGCGGTTGGCGACGGTGGACGGGCTGGGCAATGCTTGCTTGCTGTTGATCGACGATTTGCCAGTGAAGGCCGCGAAATCGGATATCAAGGTAACGCTGCCCATCGCGCTCTGGGGCCAATTTCGCGAAGCGACGGTGGATCGCTACGCCATCGATGTGACGGCGGGGCAACGCCTCAGCTTCGAGGCGGTCGGCAACCGGCTTGGCAAGGATGTCGATCCGCTTATCACGATCCGCGACGCCAAGGGCAAGATCGTCGCCGAGCGCGACAACGATCCGGGCCTCTACTTCGATTTTCGCTTCGAGCACACGTTCGCCGACGCCGGCGCTTACATCGTCGAACTGCGCGACGCGCGTTTTTTTGGCTCCGAGCATAGCTTGTATGTCCTACGCATTGGCAACTTCCCGGCGGCACGTGTGATCATGCCGATGGCGATTCAATGGAGCAAACGCTTCGAGCTGCGGCTTCCGGGGATCGAGCCGCTCATACCCGATCGCTCTCCCACCGAACAAGAGAAGCGATACGCCTTTGAATGGCCAGCCCATGCAGATGGCATGTTCTTCGGCGTCGTCAAACGTAAAGGCGACGAGGGCTCTACCTGGTTGCCGATGGAAGCGACCGAACTGCCCGTCATCACTCATCAATCACCCGGAATGACGTTCGAGGACGGCACGCCCGCCAAGGCGCCAGGCATGTTGTGCGGCATCTTGCAAAAGCCGGGCGAACGGCATTTCTTTCGTCTCGATCTGGCGAAGGGACAGCGCATCCAGGTGCGGGCCGAGGCGAGGGCGTTCAACTCGCCCGCCGATTTGGAGATCGCCATTACGGATGCCAATGGCAAGGAACTGCGGCGCGTCGGCGAAAACGCCCAGGAGCAGATCACGCTCGACTTCAGCGCCACTGTTCCTGGCGTCTATGGCCTGGCGGTTCGCGATATCAATCGCGAGGGCGGCCCGGCGTTCGGCTATCGGCTCGAAGTCCGCACGCCGCAACCGCAAGTGCAAGTGACTGCCGATGTCGAAGGCTTGACGCTTCCGCGCGGCGATTATCAACCGGTGCCATTGACCGTCACGCGCACCGACTACGCCGGCAAAATCGCGCTGACGCTGATCGGCGCTCCGCCGGGCGTGACGTTGACGCCCAACGAAATCGACGAAGGCGTCAATGCGATCGTTTGCAAACTGACGGCAGAGCCGGGCGTGCTGCTTGGTGTCCACACGTTTCAGATCTCGGCAACGCCCGTCGAATCCGACAACGCAACGCCGTCGCTGGTGCGAACTCGTCCGCTGATCGATCGGCAGATCATCAACGTCGATCTGATCCCATATGGTCTGCGTGAGGACCAGCGTCGTCTGCCGCCGTCGCTGACAGATCGCTTCGCGGTGCAGGTGACACCGGCTTCGTTCTTCACGTTGGAGTTGCCCGAACTGTCAGCTACGTTGGGCCGGTATCAGCACGTCGATTTTCCGATCGCCGTCACGCGCGTCAAAGGCTTCGATGGCCCGATCACCTACAGCGCCAAGGGAGGCCAAATCGCACCGAAGGAAGAAGGCCGCACGCGCGTCTACGCCGAGTTCACGCCAGGCAAGGGATCGATTCACTCGAAGATTCTGACGAACCTGGCGAAGCACCGCGTGGACGTGACCGCCGTCGGTGTGAGGAACGGTCGCCGCGTGTCGCTGACGCGCACGTTCGATCTCGACGTGCGAGCCGCGTATGTCATCAGTGCCGAGCCGGTGATGTTGGAAGCCGGAACGACGGCGAAGGTTCGCTTGATTGCGGAGCGTATGAAAGGCTTCGACGCCGAGGTGACGGTGCAACTCGCGCCATCGCTGGGCATCGACCTGCCGACGACGATCGTCATCCCGCGAGGCCAAACCGGTGTGGATGTCGAGATCAAAGTCGATGCGACCCAACCCGCCGGCCGACGCAGCATCAACCTGAACGCCAGCGCCGTCGTCAACGGCTTCGAGGAGGAGCAACGCGGGCGGTTGGATATTGACGTTGTCAAGGCGGTGGGGTTAAAGAAGTAGGCACAGGAAACGATACGTTGGCGAGCCTAGCCGCGTAAGCGGCAGGTTGAAGACACGACGGCCCGATTCAACCTGCCGCCCACGCGGCTAGGCTCGCCTCGGAATAATTCTGAGGCGCGTGCAAGATAGTTCCATCTGGCCGCCGTAAGAATAAGGGTAAAATGACACCTGGACCAAGGACAACCCGCAATGGAATATTCAGGCGAAATTCGCAATGGCTCCGTCGTTTTTGATAATCCGTGCCTCGTCCCTGACGGCACGAAAGTGACAATTTGCATCGAAGACTCAACTACGACAAAACCAGTAGATTCGCCATCGAACGTGGGCAAGCGTTTGCTCAAGCACGCGGGAACGGTGACCGGCCTACCTGAGGATATGGCGGAACAGCACGATCATTACCTTCACGGCACGGCAAAGCGATGAAAAGGGACGCCCAGTCCGAACTTTATATCTCAATGGTGAGCGGTGACTGCATTCACGATAGGCGCGTATTCGAGGAGTTGCCGATCTCTGCCAACACCGTGGAAGTAGGAGGCTGCCACAACACAGATAACTTTGTCCACTGTCGGGGGCCTTTACTGAAAGTGAAAGGTGGGTGGTGGATGTGCTGTTGAGGGGGAATCAAGTGCCGGAGCCAGAATGGAGGAGCGGCAACGACATCTACAAGATGCTTGAGTATGTGCGGGGCAAGGTTAGTGATCGAAAACTACGTCTGTTTGCAGTTGCTTGCTGCCATCGCCCCTACTATTGTATTGAAGATGAACGCCACCAAAGAGCGGTTGAATTAGCCGAGCGAATGGCTGACGAAGATGTCAGCGAGGTCGAATGGCAGCATATCAATCAAGCGGCCTACGAACTGTGGCAATCGACGTGGGCAGCGAGCATCACTGCCCAAAGAAAGGCTCCCCGAGGCACACATGAAGTTAAAAAACTGATGGATGCCGATATGGCTACGGCTGCGGGTTGGGCGGTTCTCGACGATGCGTGGGAGGCAGCGTATCAGGTGACAGGAGTTGAGTGGGACGAGATGTATGCTGATGAACCCGATTACCAACTTGCCTTCCTCCATGACATCTTCGGCAAACCCTTTAACCGCGTCATCACTTCTTGGTTTACGCCCACGATTTTCACATTAGCCCAAGCCATCTACGCCGACCGCGCCTTCGCGAATCTACCGATTCTCGCCGACGCTCTCGAAGAAGCCGGTTGCGACGACATCGACATCCTCGCCCATTGCCGTTCCGGCGGCGAGCACGTGCGCGGCTGCTGGGTGATTGACCTTATTCTCGGCAAAGTGTAACATGCCCTTCAGGAGGAATCGACGATGAAACTAAACGTAATTTATCAACGTGAAGAGGATGGTCGCTATTCCGTGGCGGTCCCCGCGTTACCCGGTTGTTACTCCTGTGGCGACACTTTGGAAGAAGCACGCGCTAATATTCGGGAGGCGGCTGAAGGATGGCTCGAGGTCAATAATGCGAGCAATCCATTCGACGACGCCGAACGTGGCCCTCAGCGGATCGAAGAGGTTGAGTTGTGAAAGCCGTTTCCGGTAAGCACCTCTGCAAAGTTCTCGAACGAAAAGGTTGGACACTCGCGAGGATTCACAGCAGCCATCATATCTACAAAAGCCCGAACGGATCGCTTACGGTGTCGGTTCCGGTCCACGGTAACAAGACGCTTCCGACGGGCACGCAGCGCGGCATCATGCGAACGACGGGGTTGACGGAGGCGGATTTGTGAGCCTTCAAATCCATGCTTTTTCAACGCAGGAATCTGCATGAGCAAAGACAAACGGACGCAATGGCATCCTCTCTTCGCGGACCTGCTACGCCCCCTGCTTCAAGACTACTACGACGTGCAGACGAACGAACCCGTTGGCGATGTGCCGCGCGAGGCCGATATCCTTCTGCTGCGGCGAACCAACAATCGGCCAACGCCGTTTCGCGGCCTATGGCGTCATCTGACGATGTGGAACGTCGTCGAATTCAAAGGGCCAAGCGAAGTCGCCCGACGACGGGATTTGAGTTTGTTGATTGAACTCGGACTTGGCATTGATCGTCGTCTGCATCAGGAACGAGAACGCCAGGGGCAGAGACGCCTCAAACCGGAACAGATGGCGTTTTGGTACATCGCACGAAAAATCGGACCACGAGTGATTGACGCGGCGCGGGAGCGCCTGGGCCAACTCGAGGAGATCGAAACCGGCCTTTGGCGCAGTCAGGTCTTGCAGCATTTGGTATTCTTAGTGAGTAGCGAGCATTTCGCGAGTGAGCCGGACAGTGTGTCTTTGCACTTGTTGCTCGTACGCTCGCCGGAGCAGGAACGCGAGTTGGCGAAACTGGCTATCGAACAGCCGCATTTCGTCAAGTGGTATGCTCCATGCCTTAGTGTGCTTCATGTCGATGTGTGGCGGGAGGTAGAAAAAATGGCAAGATCAAGTAAACATGAGTTGAAAATCGATTACGACATCATGGCCGAGAATGTCGACATTGAAAAGTTCATCGTCGGCTATGGCGTCGAACGGATCATCGAGGTTGTCGGCGTGAAGAAATTCATCAAGCAAGTGGGCGTGGATCGATTGCTCTCGAACATGCCGGCCGACGAACTCAAGAAGCTCAAAGATTGTTTGAAGTAGTTGATTTGCGGTTCACTGCGCCGATGCCTAGGGGGGCTATTTCATGTTGCGTGTAATTCTGACGGTCTTGAGTGTTGGCCTAGGGGGTTCTATCGCGCGCGCCGAATCGCCGCGGCCCGTCGATTTCCGCACCGATGTCATTGCTGCCCTTTCGCACGCCGGCTGCAATTCCGGAGCGTGTCATGGGTCGCCGATGGGCAAGAACGGCTTTCGGCTGAGCCTGCGCGGTTTCGATCCCGATGTCGATTTCAACTCCCTCACGCGCGGCGAACTGGGCCGGCGCGTCGATCGATTGCAGCCTGCGAATAGCCTGTTCCTGCTCAAAGGAACCGGCAGCGTGCCACATCAGGGCGGGGTCCGCTTGAAAGCCGGCGAGCCTGCATACGAGATGCTCGCACGCTGGGTCGCCGAAGGTTGCAAGGACTCCGGGCCGGCACTGCTCGAAAAACTGGAGGTGACGCCGGAGAAGCTGCGATTGGCGAGCGATGCACCGACGAAGCAGCTTGCCGTACGGGCGCACTTCAAAACTGGCGAAGTGCGCGACGTGACCGACTTGGCGGTCTTCAGCGTCAACACAGCCGGCGCCGCCACGGTTAGCCCCGGCGGGTTTGTAACGTTCAATCGCACCGGCGATGCGGCAATTCTCGTTCGTTACCTCGACCAGATCCGCAGTGCTCGGTTGCAATACGTGCGAACCGATCCGAGCTTCGTCTTCACCTCGCTGCCACCGGCTAACGAAATCGATCGCTTGGTCTTCGTCAAGCAGAAGGAATTGCAACTCAACCCGGCTCAACTGGCGAGCGACGCGGTCTTCCTTCGGCGAGTTTATCTTGATACGATTGGCGTGTTGCCGACGGCGGACGAGGCACGTAGTTTTCTCGATTCCAAGGAAGCCAACAAGCGTTCCAAACTGATCGACAGCCTGCTCGAACGCGAAGAATACGCATCCTTCTGGGCGTTGAAGTGGGCCGACGTTTTGCGCGGCAGCCCGACGACGATCAGCGAGCGTGGCGTGCACAGCTTCCATCGCTACCTCGTGAAGACCATTGCGACTGACAAACCGATGGACCAATTCGCCCGCGAGCTTCTGACCGGCCTGGGCAACACCCTGAACAAGCCTGCCGCCAACTTCTACCGCATCTCCCGCACGCCCGAGGATTCCGCCGAGGCGTTTGCTCAGCTTTTCCTCGGCGTTCGCGTGCAGTGTGCCAAGTGTCACAATCATCCGTTTGAGAGCATCACGCAGACTGATTACTACGGTCTGTCGGCATATTTCGCACAGGTGCAATTCAAAGGCGCAAAGTTCGGCCTGGATGACGAGATTGTTTACCTGCAACCGGGCCGCGAAGTGCAGCATCCCACGACCCGTAAGAAGCAAGACCCGGTCGCCTTTGGTGTTCCCGCCGGCGTCCTTGCACCGGATGAGGATCGCCGTGAAAAGCTTGCCGACTGGCTGACGCGAGCCGACAATCGGTTCTTCGCTCCATCGATCGTCAATCGGGTCTGGTATCACCTGTTGGGCCGGGGCATCGTCGAGCCGGTCGATGACTTCCGCGACACCAATCCGCCGTCGAATCCGGATTTGCTCGATGCGCTCGCCAAGGATTTCGTCAAAAACGGCTACCGCCTCAAGTCGCTCATGCGCAACATCCTCAACTCACATACTTATCAATTGGCGAGCGTGGGGTCCTCCGTCGCTAACGCAACCGGCTCGTCGAAACAATCGGACTTCGCTGCTGATCCCGACCGCTATTTCACGAAGGCCGCGATTCGCATGTTGTCGGCGGAGCAGATTCTTGACGCCATCTCCGCCGCGACCGGCGTGCCTGAGACATTCAAGGGATATCCGGCTGGCACGCGGGCGCTGGAGTTGGCGGAGGGTGGCGTCAATCATCCGTTCCTGCAAGCGTTCTCGAAGCCGGTGCGTGATGTGTCCTGCGAATGCGCTCGCGAGGACGATCCGTCGCTGCCACAAATGCTGCACCTTTTGAACAACAAGGGCATGCTGACGAAGGTCAGTTCACCACACAGCCGGCTGGCGTCAGCCTTGCGCGAAAAGAAAAATGATGCCGCTCTCATCGAGCAGATTTACCTGGCCACGCTTTCTCGTCGGCCAACGGCTGGCGAGATCACCATCGCCACGCGACACATCGAAAAGCTCGGTGATCGGGTGCAGGGGCTTCAGGATCTGCAGTATGCCCTTTTCAATCTGGGCGAATTTCTGCTGCGGCACTAGTGCTTTGTCAATGCTAAAATATCGGATACGAGCCGGAAGCGTAAGCGACGGATGGTTATGCCAAACCGTCGCTTACGCTTCCGGATCGTAAACCAAACATCCTACATTTAAGCTGTGACAAAGCACTAGCCATTCGCCGCCCCGCGCACACGTTTTCAAGCGGCAGACAGAAGGAGAAACCTGTGTAAGAGATTGATCTTTGGATTTGGATCGTGGTTGGCGCGGTGTTCGTCATTGCGCTCATCGTTTCCGTCGGTAATTACCTACAAAACCATCGCTCGCACACACAGGAAGAATATTGGCGCGCGCAAGAAGCTCTACGAATCTACGAAGAGCAGCAGCGATCCTATGACGAGCACCAATCACGCGCGACACAGCAACTCGATCGACAGGACGCTTTGCTCGATCGGGTCGAGCGTTTGCTGGATCGGCTGGAAGAAAAAAATCGGCACGAGTCGATTACTCGCCACTGACGGTTGAGGTGCGTCTTACGCCAGGATGCTTGCAACAACATGGCCACGCACGTCGGTCAGGCGGTAGTCGCGGCCGCCGTGGCGATAGGTGAGACGTGTGTGGTCGAGGCCCATTAGGTGCAGGATGGTGGCGTGCAAGTCATGGACATGTACGGGGTTTTCCTCAGCATTCCAGCCGAATTCGTCGGTTGCGCCGAAGGTCATGCCGCTCTTGATGCCGCCGCCGGCGAGCCACATCGTGAAACCGAACGGGTGATGTTCGCGACCATTATTCCCTTCGGCGGTTGGTGTGCGACCGAACTCGCCGCCCCAGAGTACCAACGTCTCGTCGAGCAGACCGCGCGACTTCAGATCCATTAGCAATGCCGCGATAGGCTGATCGACCGCAGCGCAGCGGCTCGGCAGCCGTTCGCGCAGGCCGCCATGATGGTCCCAGGCGTTGTTCTCCGGAGCGTCGAAAAGTTGAACGAAGCGCACGCCGCGCTCCACAAGTCGTCGAGCCATCAAGCACTGCCGGGCAAACATGTCGGTGGTGGGATTGCCGATGCCGTAAAGCCGGTGCGTCTGATTGGTCTCAAGGGAAACATCGAACGCTTCGGGGGCTTCGCGTTGCATGCGGAAGGCCAGTTCAAACGAGGCGATCCGCGCGTCGAGGGGGCTGTCGAGGACACGTTGACGGCGATGCAACTCGTTGAGTTGGCGGAGGGCGTCGAGGTTGGCACGTTGGCGTGGAATATCGCCATACGGGTCGCGGAGGTTCGCCACCGGGTTTCTGAGATCACGGACCAACGTCCCTTGATAGGCGCTGGGCAGGAAACTGGAGGACCAGAGTTGCGCCCCTTGGAAGACGGCGGCCGGGCTGACGACCACGAAGCCGGGCAGGTTTTGATTCTCCGTCCCCAGGCCGTAGACGAGCCACGATCCCATGGCGGGCCGCGAAAAAGCCTGGTCGCCGGTGCACATTTGCAGGGCGGCGCCGCTGTGGTTGATGTTGTCGGCCACCATCGAGCGGATGACGCAGATGTCGTCGATGCAGGACGCCACGCGGGGCAAGAGCGAGCTCACGGCGGTGCCCGATTGACCGTGGCGGGAAAACTTCCACGGCGACGCCAATAGATTTCCTGTCCGAGTACGTTCGAGTCGAGGCCGCTCGAACGGCAGCGGTTGACCGTTCCGTTCGGTGAGCCGCGGCTTGGGATCAAAGAGATCAACGTGCGATGGGCCGCCGGGCATGTACAGAAAAATGATTCGCTTAGCGCGAGGCGTGAAATGCGGTGGGCGAATCGCGAATGGTTGTGAAGCGCGATCGGGGTTGCCAGCCGCCAACAGGTCAGCCAGGGCGAGAAGTCCGAACCCGCCGCCGGCGTGGGACAACAATTCTCGGCGTGAAAGCGATGCTTGAGGATTCATGATGATTTCCTCTGGTTTCGTATTGCGTTCGCGCGGCGTCATGCGGACGCAATACGAATTCAGACAATCGTTCTGGCCACGTTAATCCAGGAAAACAAATTCATTGCTGCACAAGAGCACATGGGCTAAGTCCACCCATGCTCTGTCGGCACCGGTTTTGCCGGCCTGGCCAATAATCTGTTGGCATATCTTCAACTCTTCGGCGTGGGCAGGCCGAGCGAACAACAGCTGGTAGGCCCGCTGGATGCGTGCGGTTTCGTCGACCGGAATCTCGCGCGTCAGCCGCTTCGCCAGTTCCTTGGCCTGCGTCAGGGCGAAGTCGTTGTTGAGCAAGAACAACGCCTGTGGGGCGACGGTACTGCCATTGCGTTTTTCCTCGGAGGCATCCGGATTGGCCGCATCGAACAACGTCGCGAAAGTGCCACGGTCCCAGCGAGCGGTCTGCACATAAAGCGATCGCCGTGTCGTATTCAGATCGACGGCTGCTGGTCCGCCAAGCGTCAGATCGAGTTTCCCCGCGGCAGCGAGCATGGCATCACGAATCGCTTCAGCCTCCAGCCGGCGGGTCGAGAATCGGCCCAGCCAGCGATTGTCCGGATCCTGGACGATTTGCGCGAGGGGAACCGTACTGGCCTGCTGGTACGTGGCCGACAGCATGATCCGCCGATGGAGCGTTTTGATCGACCAACCATCCTCAACGAATCGGGCCGCCAGCCAATCGAGCAGTTGCGGATGCGATGGCGGCTCAGACAGCAGGCCGAAGTTGTTGGCGGTGCGCACCAAGCCGGCGCCGAAGTGTCCCTGCCAGACTCGATTGACGATGACTCGTGCCGTAAGCGGATTGTTCTTGGCAGCAATCCAGTTCGCCAATTCGCGTCGACCGCTTCCCTTGGTGATTGGCGTGCCCGACAACGGGTTGTCACTAGCAAAGAATCGAGGCAACCTGCGTGGGACGAGAAGGCCCAGGCGCGTAAAGCTACCACGAATGTGCAAAGGCACATCCTGAATCTTGGGGAACATTCCGCCTGGCGTGCCTCCGTCCTGCGCCGCCTCGGCGAGCGGCGGCGTGGGGAGCAGTTCGCCCTGCAGCCTGTCACGCTGCTTGACGATCATGAGCCGGGCGGGATCGTCGGCGGGAAGCTTCGGCACCTTCTTGTCGAGAGCCGCGAGCTTCGCCTGAATCTCGTTAAGCTGCTTCACTTGTTGATCTCGCTGCACCAAATACGATTTTGGCACCAACGGCACGCGATTCAGCTTGTAGTTGCCGCCCTTGGCTCCCAAATCTTTCAGGATGTGGGTGCTATAGAAAATGCCGGCCAGGGCATAATAGTCCTCGTGCGAAATAGGGTCAAACTTGTGGTGATGGCATCGGGCGCAACCCAGCGTCAAGCCGAGAAACGCTTGGCCGATCGTGTCGATCTGGTCCTGCACCATATCGCTGACGATCTTTTCCTTGCACGCATCGCCGCGATCCCACACACCGTTGGATAGAAACGTGGTGGCGATCAGGCCGTCGGCATAGATGTCCTTGCCATCCGGGCTTGGGAGGAGGTCGCCGGCGATCTGGTGCATGATGAACTGATCGAACGGAATATCACGGTTGAACGAAGCAACAACCCAATCGCGATAGCGCCAGGCTTCGAGCGGTTCACAATCCTTATCGCGCGCCTTCGGGTCGCCATCATGATAATCGGCGTAGCGGACCACGTCGAGCCAATGTCTCGCCCAACGCTGGCCGTAGGCGGGAGACGCCAGGAGGCGATCAACGACTTTCGCAAACGCCTCGGCCGAATCGTCGCGGAGGAAGACGTCCACTTCTCCCGACGTCGGCGGCAGGCCGGTCAAATCGAACGTCGCACGGCGAATGAGGGAGCGTTTGTCCGCGGGCTTCGCTGGGCTGATGCCACGCGCCTGCAGTTGCGCGAAAATGTAGCCGTCGATTTCGGATCGAACCCAGGATACCTTACCAACGGCAGGCGGCGCCATCGACCCGACAGGTTGGAACGCCCACCAGCGGCGATGCGCATCGTTGATCTGGAACTTTTCGCCGGGCGTTACAACGACACCTTTCGGCGTGGCTGGCCAGGGTGCGCCAAGGTCGATCCATCGTTTGAGCTTCGCGATCTCCACTTCCGATAGCTTACCCGCCGGCGGCATTTTCAGATCGCCACGATACCCAACCGCTTTGATGACGTGGCTCTCGACCGCCTTGCCGGGCACAATTGCCGGACCGGTGTCGCCGCCCTTGACCAAAGCTTCACGCGAATCGAGCCGTAGCCCTGCCTCTTGCTTTTTCGCGCCATGGCACTTGAAACAGTGCTCGGCAAGGAGCGGCCGAATCTCGTTCTCAAAGAACGTGTCGGCGACGCCGCGCGCTGGCGCGAGAAGGGCCAGAAAACACACTATCCGTGCGAATCGCGTCATGGATGATCTCTCATGGCTACTTCAGGTTCTTGGCGGTGTAGCCTATTTCTCGTGATAAAGTTTGACGCATCCGAGCCTGAGCGCCAGCGAAGAGCACTGTGTGGTGGTTTTTCGCTGGCGCTCAGGCTCCGACAATACGTGAATTCTAGTACCCCGCCGCGGAACCGTCCTTTCGTGCCTCGGAGCCGCCGTGCAGCATGCCGGTGCGTGGGTCGATGAGGATCGCCTGGTAGCCGCCGCCGTTGGTGGGGACGATGGTGACGTGATGGCCACGGCGTTCGAGATCGAGCAACACCGCCACCGGGATACCGCGTTCGCCTTTAATCGTGCCACCTTTGGGATCGCCTGGTTTGCCCGTCGGTGTCGGCGAACCGACGTGCTCGATGCGCGGGGCCTCGCCGGCCTCTTGCACATTCATGCCGAAGTCCAGCATGTTGATGAGCATTTGCGCGTGGCCCTGAGCTTGATAATCGCCGCCCATGACACCGAAGACGAGATACGGCTTGCCGTCCTTTGTCACCATCGCGGGAATGATTGTGTGGAACGGACGTTTGTGCGGCTCCAAGCGGTTGAGGTGTTTGTCGTCCAGGGCGAACAGGTTGCCGCGATTCTGCAGAGCAAAGCCGAGGTCGCCGGGGACATGATGGCTGCCGAAGCCATGGTAGTTGCTCTGAATGAACGACACGCAGTTGCGATCCTTGTCGACGACGCTGAGGTAGATTGTGTCGCTGGTCTCCAGCTTCGGGTCGCCGGCGGGATGATCGGTGCGGGCCTTGCCCATGTCGATCAGCTTGCGGCGTTTGTCGGCGTAAGGCATCGAGATCAGTTCGGCGGTGGGCAGCTTGACAAAATCAGGATCGGCGTAGAAGCGAGCCCGATCGGCGTAGGCGAGCTTCTTGGCCTCAACGAAGAGATGCCAGTAGTCCGGTGACTCAGGCCCCATTTTTTTGAGGTTGTAAGCCGAGAGGATGTTGAGCATCTGCAAAACGGCGATGCCCTGCCCCGGCGGCGGTAACTCCCAGACCTGATGGCCGCGATATGTCGTACTCACCGGCTCGACCCATGTCGAAGTGTGATCGGCGAAGTCCTTGGGCGAGAAGAGACCGCCGACTTTTTCCGAATAGGCGACGATCTTCTTGGCCACCGCGCCCTTGTAGAAAACCTGCGGGCCATCCTTGGCGATCGCTTGATACACGCGGCCCAGGTTTGGATTCTTGAACACGTCGCCGACCTTGGGAGCCTTGCCGTCGGGGAAATAGGTCGCATAGGCGTCAGGCGATTTGCTCAGATTCGTTTTGCTCTTGGCCCACCCGCCGGCGATGACCTCGGTGACGGGAAAGCCATCGTTGGCGTATTCGATCGTCGAGCCGAGGATGTCGGTCAACGGCAGCTTGCCGAACTTCTTGTGCAATTCGTCCCAGCCCGAAACACATCCAGGCACCGACCACGACAGCGGGCCGTATAAGGGAATCTCTTTCAGCTTCTGTGCCTTGAAGTAATCGCGTGTCGCCTTGTACGGCGAGCGACCACTGGCGTTGAGACCGTAGAGCTTCTGGGTCTTGTTGTCCCAGACGATGGCGAACAGATCGCCGCCGATGCCGCACGACATCGGTTCCATTAGGCCGAGGGCGGCATCGGCAGCGATGGCGGCGTCGACGGCCGTGCCGCCTTTGCGAAGTACGTCAAGCGCGATCTGCGTCGCCAGCGCCTGGCTGGTGGCGACCATGCCATTCTTGGCCATGACGACCGATCGGCCCGTCTGATATGGTTGCGGCGTGAGACGTGTGGTCATGGGACGGTCCTGACAGCGGGCACCAGCGCCACAAACAAATAGCGCTACGATACTGAGAACGATCGGTTTAAACATGACTGGACACCTCTCAATTGTGAAGCGCCGTAATAGACAGATGGGCAGATGGTTGGACTGCCCGCCATTACCGTCGTCTCAGAAGACGCCAACCAACATGATAGCCAACCCCACGATTTCGTCTAGCGCGTAGCATCGCGCCTGCCACGCTGCCTGTCCGGCTTTATCCAGTTTCAATTGCACTCCTGCTCTAGCTCGGGCAAAACCGATAATATGGGATAGAACACCTTGCATACTCGACGACGGGGGGACCGCATGCTCAGGATTCTCGGTTCGAAAAAGCGACTCTGCGACGGACTCACCCGTCGCGACCTCTTGCAGGTCGGCGCAAGTTCGCTCTTGGGGCTAGGCTTGGCGGATATGATTGGCCCATCGGCTAGCGCGAGCCTCGCCAGGCCGAGGCAGTTCGGCCGGGCGAAAAACGTTATCCTGCTCTACTTGTACGGCGCCATGAGCCAGATCGACACGCTCGATCCCAAGCCCGATGCGCCGGCGGAGATTCGTGGGCCATTCGGATCGATTGCCACGTCAATTCCGGGCGTCCGCATCGGTTCGCCGTTGCCTCTGCTTGCAAGCCGGCTTGACCGGGTGACAGTAGTCCGCTCGATGAACCATCCGGTGCCGATCCACAATGTCGCCAATACCGTCACGGGCATTGCTCGAACCGATATCCCGATGGAACTGAATCAACGCGATCCGCGCCATTGGCCCTTCTTCGGGTCCGCGTTCGACTATATGGAAACCACGCGCGGCGGGGCCTCGGCATCGTTGATCCCGCGCAATGTCATCGTCCCCTGGCGGCAGAGCGGCAACGCTCCGGACAAAAGAGCCGGCTTCTTCGGCGGGTTTCTTGGCTCACGATACGACCCCACTGCCATCGAATTCCAGGGCAGCGGAACGTCGGCGACTTCGCTTCAAAGAAACAACCCCTATTGTGGCATTTCGCTTGACGCGCCTTTCAATTTTCCGGCCACTTCCCTGATGCCCGAAATCACGCTCGATCGCTTCCGTGGGCGTCGCAGCCTGCTCGATCAACTTAGCGATCAGCAACGGCATCTATCCCGCGTATCTGCGGGCCGGGGTTTTGACGAATTGCAACAGATCGCTCTCGGCCTGTGCGATTCCCAGGCACTGCCCGGCGCGCTTCGTCTCGACCGCGAGCCTACAGCGATGCGCGAACGCTATGGCCAACATCTCTTTGGCCAATCGTCCCTGCTGGCGCGACGCCTGATCGAGGCGGGATCGCGCATCGTCACGGTCTTGTGGGATGAATTCAACGAAAACAATTCCGCCTGGGACACGCATAACAATCTGACGCGTCGCCTGGGTACCGAATTGTGCCCTGGCTTGGACCAGGCGATCACGGCCCTGCTCGACGATCTCGAACAACGCGGCATGCTGGACGAGACGCTGGTTCTTTGCCTGACCGAACACGGGCGAACTCCGCGACCGGAGGGGACCGATGGCCGCAATCATTGGTCGAGCGCCTACAGCATCCTCATGGCCGGCGCGGGAGTCAAGAAGGGCAACATCGTCGGGTCGAGCGATAGCCAGGGTGCGTTCGTTCGGACTCGCCCGGTGGATCCCAAAGACATCGTGCGCACCGTCTATCATTTGCTTGGCGTGGATGCGGAACGAACCATCCCGGATAGGCAAAGCCGCCCCATCCCGCTCGTGGACGGCGGCCAGATTGTGCCGGAAATCCTTGAGAGTTGAATCGAATTACGCTGGACGGAAACTTGCATGCGGTCATTTCCGATTCAGAGAGGCTCGGATGGATCGGAGCGCTGAAGCGAATTGGACCGAGCCGTGGCGGCCTGCGTAGACGGCAATTGTTGGGACGGAAGCGCGAATCCCGAAAAACGAAAAAACCCGCGACAATTCCAAGGAATTCGCGGGTTTCTCACGATTACCGAAGGTGGGACTTGAACCCACACACCCTTGCGGGTACTGGATTTTGAGTCCCTTTCGACTCTACACCAGGCTACAGAACCGCCATTTTCCCTGGAAAAACCTTGGTCTTCATGGCCGATCTGTAGCCCATTGTCGGGCCGTTTTCAAAATCCCTGTAGAACTCCTGTAGAACTTTTGGCCTCTCGCGGCACCGTCACTTGCTCTTCTGCCGACCCGACCAGCGGTGGTAAAGGTCGGGTCGTTCTCTCTTGATAATACCGCGAACAGTGGAGCCAGTCCACGGCTTACCTGTCCTCGTCGGCCGCTTCTCCTCATTCAGCACTTCAGCGATCTGCTCGAAACTCCTCCGACAAGCACCACGCTTCCGCTGGTCCTTTGGAAGCATGCGGCTGAGCTCACTGATACGACGGAGCACGAGGCCCTCTTCCTTGGAGGCTGTGCCAAAAGGCTTCCGGCCGACGGTCGCACCTGTGCCGGACAGTGAGGCCTTTCTTCGCAGGATGCCGAGAGCATATCGTGCCGCAGCAAGCTCTTCTTTGGATACACGTGGGGCAAGCCGACGAAGGTAGAGGTCGCTCGTCAACTCTCTGGGATGGCACACGTCAATGACCCGCACCTTGCACGATCGGAAGAACTTGAGAAGTACAAGTCGCTCAGCCACACCCACCGCCAATCGCTCTGCCCCCGAAACCAGGATCCGCTGGATACCGCGTTCTTTGATGTGGAAGATCAGCCCACCGAGACCGTGGCGGTTATGTAGGGGTGTGTCGTGTTCGCCGGTCACGTCAGAAAAGACCCGCCAAAGGTGAATACCCTGGTAAAAGGCATACCGCCTGATCGGGTTCTTTTGTTTGCGATGGAGGGTGTTCAGGGACCGGGTTGAGGCGGGCCGGGGTGGGTCCGCGAAGATGTGGTCCTCGCGTATCTTGATCCAGTTCTTGGGCAAGCCACACCAGACGTAACCCACCGCCCCAAGGTCGTCAGGGCTGAACGTGCTGCATCGCCTGTAGCGGCCAATCTTCATCGGGCCACCCCGGACTACGAAGCAGTTTACGCTCGCAGCCTGCCAGAACTTGTCTGTTCATAATCACTTCCGACTTTTTTATCCGATCTATGGGAGCGTTTCAACAAGAAAGTACAGAGCCGCAGAGATCAAGGCTTACTTCGAAGACGAGGTGGCAGTCATGCGGCTGGAATTTGCCAAGAACGAGATCGAAGAGTTGGTCCGGCAGGTCGTTGCTGAGGTCATGGTCGCCATCGACTGGCCTCAGGGCCGCCTGGCTCTGGATGAAGAAGAGGCAGCCAGGGCTTGCGGCGTCAACCGACATGTCCTTCGTGACCTTCGTCTGTCTGGCAAGCTCAAGGCCAAGAAGCTTGGCCGGAAAGTTGTCTACTGCCGCGATGACCTACTCCGCGTCCTTCGAGAGATCAAGCCCTGATCGCACGATCCCGGCCAAGGCTCTTCTGGCTCACGGTGAGCTGGTCCTGGCGGGACAAAGTTCTGTATTCGGAGGTACCGCCATGAGCGGTGAATTGACGAAAACGATCACGAACGGCGTTGCTGAGCAAGGGCAGCAGCAGAAGACCATCCCCCTGGCGAAGGTCGTGAAGGACCTGAAGGAGAACGGGGCTCTGTTCTTCGTGAACGCCAAGCATGAACCGGTCATCTATCTTCCCAGGACCCCGTTCCAGCGGTACTGGCCGGCGGGGCACGACCGTGTGGTGTCACACGTTTCATCCGTGTATCACGACCTCAGCAACGGAGGCTACATCAAGCCGACTGAACTGGCAGCCTTGCTCGCACTTCTCAAGGAAGAGTGCTACACAGGTGGTCGCTGCCTGACCGAACTGGAAAGCCCGGAAGTCGAAAGGGATCCCATCGTCCAAGCCGTCATCTGTTTCATGAGCACGACTGAGGTCTTCGACGACATGACGGCAACTCTCCTCGAAAAACTCAGGAAAACCGAGATCTTCCGCAACGTCCGTGGCATCGAAGACTTCCCTATCCTCACCAATATCTTCAGTCGCCGGTTGAACCGGCTGACGCCGGCACTCCGGGGCCTGGGGATTGAGGTGTGCGTCCAACATAAGGAGGACGGCAGCTACTGCAAGATGACCCGTCTCAAGGGCTTCATGAAGGAAGTTGACGCGTTGACCCGTCATGCGTCAGCCAACCCGTCAGTCGCAAGTCCCAAGCAAGGCATAGATTTCAAGCCGACTGACGGGTCTGACGGCAATGAACGGTTCGACGATGCTCCTCAAAAGCAGGTGCCGGCCGAGCCAAAGACCCAGAACGCTCCCACCCATGAAGTCCCCGACAACCAGGTCGCGGCGAAAGGAGGTGCAGTATGAAACGGTTACTCACCCCAAGGGAGATTCAACGCTGGTATCCCGAACGATGGAGCGAGATTGCGGGCAACAGCCGCCTGGTCAAGGCCTGGCATGACTTCCTCCAATATGGCGGAACGAACATGCTCTTCACCGGTCCCAGCCGGACCGGGAAGACGAGGACGATTGCCCTGGGCATCATGGCAGCCATGTGCCCTCACCGATCCGCCAAGAAGGACCCCTGCGGCGTCTGTTCCACCTGCCAACAATTGATGAATGGCCGGGAATCCTTGAACGGGATATTTGCCATACTGGCGGAATCGAAGTGCAGCTACTTCGCGGTGGACTGCGAAACCGTGTCTGTAGACGAACTGAAGGTGGTGACGCGGGATGTCCGTATGGAATCGGCAACCACCCTCGTTTACCTCGATGAAGTCGCGGCACTCGGACGCCGTGGCATCGACACCTTGATGCTCAAGGCCATCGACGAGACCCCCGCCATCTGGATCGCCTCGGCGATTGCTGTCAGGAAGGGCAACGCCAAGGGGAACGTGAAGAGGATTCCGGGCCTTTCGGATCCGATGCTCGCTCGCTTTGCCGTCAAGGAGGGAACGGCCCTTCCCCTTGAACCAGAGTTGACGGCCTGGATCAAGGAACGATGCAAGGCGTGGGAAATCGCCATCGAGAAAGAGGAGCAGACAATCCCCTTGCTCATCAAGCGAAGCCGTCACCGCGTGGGGATGGTGATCCTGGTCCTTGCGGTGGCCGCATCACGAGGACGACGCCTGGGACCTGACGACGTTGCCGGGTTTGATTTCCAGGCAGCAGATTAGCCGCAATCATCGGGGCCCGGCACCGCGTCGGGCCCACGGCCAGCGCGCATAAATGGGCAGTCTGAGGGACTTGCGCTATGGCAGCCTTCTCCATATCTGTGAGTCATGGCCATCGACTTGCTGTACGTCGCTTTCTGACATGCAGAGGTCGGTTGCTGATCTCACGGATGTCTCTCATG
>CAMAUE010000094.1 GCA_945861245.1 Singulisphaera sp. GP187 | reverse complement strand
GTCATGAGAGACATCCGTGAGATCAGCAACCGACCTCTGCATGTCAGAAAGCGACGTACAGCAAGTCGATGGCCATGACTCACAGATATGGAGAAGGCCGCTATAGCGCAAGCCCCTCAAACTGCCCAGTTATGCGCGCTGGCCGTGGCGGAAGGTGCCTGCCATCGGGCCCTTCTCACGCGGGATCTCGTATTTTCCCAGCGTAATGACAGCGCCAGAGGTTGGGCTGTTGGTTCCTTCGAGGGGAATGAAGGAAATCGAACCGGTCTCGATGGCGACATCGTCCAAGGTTACGATACCAGAGACAGCTCCGCGCGAGCGTGACTCGCCACACCCGCTGACCAGGGAGCAGCAGAAAATGGTGATGAGAACTCGGCGATTGACGAGAAAGTGGGGCATGGTGCGGGGCATCCTGTTGACGAGGCCATACGGAGAAAGTCGCCATCGCTAACCGTAGGCATCACGCTCCGCGTGATGGCTTGGGTTGGCAGAAAACTTCGCGAATTTCGAGGTCTGTTACAAATCCATCACGCGGAGCGTGATGCCTACGGTAAATGAAAGGGACATCAATAATCACCAACTGCATTGCCGTCGGTAACCCACGCCAGACTCTGCCAGGTCGTCAGACTGATGCTGTTGGCGATAAATTGGACGCGGCCATCGCCAAAGAGCGTGTTGACGCCGCCGGAATGAAAGCTGCGAGAGCTGATGAAGTTATTCTGGCCGCTGCCGGAATCGTCGATGACGCATGGCTGGCTTGGGGTATTGTAGCCTGTCGAGCAATAGCCGACGGAGAAGCTGATCAGGTTGTCCGGCGTGGCAGTATTCGGCGTGCCGGTGACGTAGAGAAACTGGTTCGATGCGCGATTGGAATAGAACCAACCCCGCGCGTCGGCGATGTCTTTACCACGAACATATTCGCCGACGACGGTGGTGTTGCTCGTGCCGTCGGTTACCTGCATCATCGTCAAAGCCCTGGCGATGCCTTGCGTAAAAAAGCCTCGCTGATTCGCTGGATAGGTTTGCAACCAGTTATGGGAGTCCTTGGTTCCGGAGAAGAAGCCAAGGTAATTGCTTCGCGCGAGAGGGACCGTGTTAGATGCATGGGTTGAGATCGCGTTCCCCGGATCGCTGGGACATAGCAGAACCGGAAGCGTTACGCCATAGAGAGGAGCCCAAGGCCCGCCGGTGATCCAGGGCGGATTGAGCGTCCATTTGCCTGCCCCGAGGGCCTGGAAATATCCCGGTTGTTCAAAATAGGGCAAGAGGTAGTGAAAGAAATATACCCATTCCAGATTGGGAGTGGCGCTGGTCCATCCCGAGGTGCTGCAATCGGTTCCGGGCGGGAATTTCTTGTTGGCGTCGTGGTATCCGTGTAACGCAAGCCCGAGTTGTTTGAGGTTGTTCCCGCATTGCAACCGCGCAGCCGACTCACGTACCTTTTGCACCGCCGGCACGAGCAGAGCGATCAAGATGGCGATAATGGCAATAACCACCAGTAGCTCGATCAGCGTAAAGCCGCTACGATTCCGCGGGTGCCTTGTTATTCCGCAGGCACCATTGCACTCTGTTTTGTTCATAGAACCAACTCCGTACAATGGGAATCAACCGAGCCGCCCTAAATTATCTGATGGGCCGCCCCTTGTCAACAATTAACGGAGAATTATATCCGCCCGGTGAAGCCGCATTGCAGTGCTAAGGTGCACCTACTTCGCCCCACGCTGCCACAGAATGCGTGTGCGTGTGGATGCTCGGCGTGCGTTTTTCCTGAGCGGCGAGCGGCTATGAGAGAACGAAAAACACGCCAGGAGTCGGCGACGCAGCCTGTTCTTCGTGGAATGCCCTCAAAAAATGTAGTCGCCGCTTCTATTCCGCTTGCGGCTCGTACTTTTGACGGTTGCGCCAATCTGGCTTGCATCAAGAAGGTTCGTGGCCCGATATACTAGGGAGCCGGTGACACTGGGTGGTCTTTCAACACGCTCTCCAGACCCTTGGCATAATCGCTGGGTACGAGATCGAACGCGTCAATCCTCCAGTGCTGCATCATTTCTCGACCTGCAGCAACCTTATGAGCGCTGAGCAGGCCATCACGGAATTGTTTCACTATCGCGTCATCTACCTTGCCCGGCAAGTAGGCGACTGCCGCGGGTGGAAATATCCCCGACTGTGCCAGCACTCGCAGGTTCTTTTCAAAGACAGGGCCGCGCACGTCCTTATAATGGGCGAGATTGACTGAATCGATGACGGCGGCCTGTACCTTCTCCCGTGCGACGGCATCGAGCGCGGTGATGATGGAGTTGGATCTCTCGATCGCACCGAAAAACGCGGTCGTGTTCTTCGCCTGTGCACCGCGGCAAAGCATGTCGAGGAACACCCGGCATGGCTCCTTGGTTCCCTGCGCGATATCGATCTTTTTGCCACGAATATCCGCGAAGGTCTTCGCGGGATTATTCACGTGCACGATGACGAACGCCCGCTCGGCAGTTTGCTTATTCAACGCGATGAGCAGCGGTTGCAACTCCGGATGTTTTTTCTTCGCCCAGGCAAATTCATGGCCGTGGAAGATTCCGAAATCGAACTTCTTGCTCATAAGGTGGTCGGCGATTTCAATAGCGCCGAGCTTGGAATCGAGATTGCCTTCTAAAGCAGTCGTCTTCTTGAGTACATCCATAAAATCCTCGGTCGCCACGTCGGCGATGCTTTTGGGCTGATCCACCAAGAAGGTCTTGGCGAAACCAATCTTCACGGAGGTTGTTTTTTTGCCGGCTTCGGCATAGTCAGGCACGAAGACAATACTGCAAACCACAGCGACAATCGCTGCAATCGAAACCAAGATGAAACGATAATACAACACGAGAATCTGCGCTCCTTGAATACAAGTCGTCATCAAATTTGTTATTGGCGAGCTTTCTTTTCACCACGAAGGTCGAGCACGGCTTCGCCGAAGGCGTGACCGATGCGCAACATGGTCTTGGGACTGCCAAGATAGTGAAACGGGAAATCGCTGCCAACCTTGTTCCACTCTGCCAGGTTCTGCTTCCAACTTTTTTTGAAGATCGCGTCGGCCTCGGTGTCCCAGAAGACATCGGTTTTGACGACGACGACATTGCCCTTGAATTCCGGCGTCGCCATCACCGCAGCCTGGGCGGCCTTGAACTTTTTGACGCCCGCACTGCCATTGACGCCATCCACGCCCATCTCGCCAACCACGAACGGCAGCTTTGGCGATTTGAAGTCGGCACGCACGTCGCGGATGAAATGGCCAAGATTGACGGTGTATTCGCTGGTCGCTTCTGCGTTGATCATGTCGTTCCAGCCCTGAAACCAGATGAAACCCGCTAATTCATAGCCCTGCCCCGCATAACCGGGAAAATGCTTCTTGATGTCGGCGAGCGTGCCATTGACCTCGTCACACATTTCTCGATAGGTCGCGCCGAAGCTCTTCTTGATCTCGTCCATGGTGGTCTTCGGCTTGCCCTTTTGTGCGCCGTCGAGCATCTTCTCCAACACATCGGCTTTGGGCAGGCCGGCACTAGGCGAGCGGAAGTCGCGGTACAGGCTGCGCCCGCCCCACGCCGTCTTGATAATGAGCACCTGCTCCTCATAGTGATCGCCGACGACAAGGCCAAATCCCAGTTCCGGGCCGATGCTCTGCGATTTGTGATAGCCGACGGTGAGGTTGCCGATTTCGTTGAAATATTTGCACCAGACATCAGGCCGTTCGATCCACTTACCGTCTTTCTTGAGCCGTTTGAACATCTCCGGCGCATTGGGCTGCGTGGCTTGATATTCGAGCAGCGAGACCTTGGCCTTACCCTGCATGTTCGATTGGCCGGCGAGGATGAATACCTTGACGGGCTTCGCCTGGGCTGTGATCGCCAGGACAAACAGTAATAACAGCGAGACAAGGTATCGCATGCGATTTACTCAAAGACACCAGCGCATCCCGTGTAGCCGCGAGGCGGAGCGGAGCGAGGGAAGAGGCCCAGCGCTGGCGATATTCTACGATTTTGCGTTCCCGTGCGGTGGGCGATTGGATAAAATGACGGTCTACAGAATCGCTGCAATTAGTGAGCAGCACGAAATGGTGTTAACGACACGGCTGATCGGACGCTTCTTCTTTTTGTAAATGACGCCTACAGGAAGTCGCTGAGTTCCTTATGTCAACGAGTCCGAGGAGTTTCGCATGGGTTTGCCGAAAACCGTTCTGAATGAAGACGAATACCTGGAGTTCGAGCGTGCCGCGTTGGATCGCCATCAGTACGTCGATGGCGAAATCTTTGCGATGGCGGGGTGATGCGCGAGGCGAACCGAATGATCGGACGGGTTATGGAATGTTGTAAAGGTTCCGTTTGAGGAGAAACGAACGAAATGAAATACTATTACATTAACACCGACTCAAGAGTGAGAGAAGCCCCGGTAGCGACTTTTGATATTTGGTTCCAGCGGGGAATGGCGTTTGCCGGTGATTATTCGGATGACAAAGGCAAGCACACAACCCTATTCGCCAAAGTCGAAATTGGCGACATTCTTTTCATGTACCACAGCGGTACAGGTTTCGTTGGCGTGGGAGAGGTTGAGGAGAAGTGGGACAATAAATGCTATGAAAGTTTAGAGCGATGGTTATACGTCGAGGACATGTTGGAATATCGTATTAAGGTCCGCTGGTTTCGAGATTGGCGGCCAGAACCCAAATCGGCTAAAAAGCTGGACCTTCCTGTTTCACCTTATTATTTTTGTGTGATAGACCCTGGCAAATGGAAGGTTATAGACTTGGTTCAAAACTTAAGGAAGGAAGATAGGGATGCACCCCAATAACGATCAACAGCACGCGCACTACCCCCACTCCCGCCGCTCGTTCCTGCGCGACAGCACCATGGGCCTCGGATCAATGGCGCTGGCGTCACTGTTAAACGATGGCCGCGCTCAGGATGTGAATCCGCTGCGGCCTCGTTCTGGCCACTTTCCCGCCAAGGCGAAGGCGGTGATCTTCCTCTTTCAAGCGGGCGGGCCGAGCCATCTCGAATTGTTCGACCACAAGCCGACGTTGCAACGACTCGATGGCCAAGTCGTGCCCGCATCGTTCACGGCGGGACGGCGGTTTGCCTTCATTCGGCCCGACGCTCGGCTGCTCGGCACGCGGCGGCGCTTCGCCAAGGCGGGGCGCGTCGGCGCCGATGTCAGCGAGTTGTTGCCCTATCATCGCGACATCGTCGATGACATCTGCATCCTCAAGGGCATGAAGACCGACGTCTTCAATCACGGGCCGGCCAAGGTGTTTCTCAACACCGGTTCGCCGCAATTCGGTCGGCCTTCGATGGGGTCGTGGATCACCTACGGCCTCGGCAGCGAATCGAACAGCCTGCCGTCGTTCGTCGTCCTGCAATCCGGTCCGCGCGGGCCTCGCGGCGGTTCGGCGATCTGGTCGAGCGGGTTTCTGCCGACGCTCTATTCCGGCACGCCGTTCCTGCGCGGGCCGCAGCCGATCCTCGATTTGCAAACGCCCGCCGGCATCGCGCCACGCCAGCAAGCCGACTTCATTGATGCCGTGCGCGATCTGAATCGCCTGCGGCTTCAAGAGACTGGCGATCCTGAAATCGAAACGCGCATCAACGCCTACGAGACCGCATTCCGCATGCAGACCGCCGCACCGGAGGTCATGAACCTCGCCACCGAAACGGCGGAGACGCTCAGGCTCTACGGTGCCGAGGCGGGTCGGCCATCGTATGCGGCCAATTGCTTGCTCGCGCGTCGGCTCGTCGAACGTGGCGTGCGTTACATCCAACTCGTCCACACCGATTGGGACCATCACGGCGGACCATTGAACCTCGAACGCTCCATCGATCAGATCGCCCGCGAAGTCGATCAGGGCAGTGCCGCCCTCATCAAAGACCTCAAGCGGCGCGGCATGCTCGATGACACGCTCGTCATCTGGGGCGGCGAGTTTGGCCGCACGCCAATGGGCGAACCGCGCGAAAGTTTGGGCCGCGATCATCACATCGACGCCTACACGATGTGGATGGCCGGTGCCGGGATCAAGCGCGGTTTCGTGCACGGGCAGAGTGACGAGATCGGCTACAACGTCACCGAAGGCCTGGTTCACGTCCACGATCTGCAAGCGACGATCCTGCAGCAAATGGGCCTGGAACATACGCGACTCACGTACCGCTTCCAGGGCCGCGACTTCCGCCTGACCGACGTGCACGGGCGCGTGGTAAGGGAGATTTTGGCGTGAGCGCATGAAACCTGCACTTGGGAACCAACATGCTCGCAACCACCTTCAAACTGATCCCGCTCGCCGAGTTGCACAAGCACGAAGCTGCCGTGCTGCGCGGGTTGGATTCACTGCCGATCGTCTATTCAAAGCACCTGCTTGATGAACCCGAGATTCGCTACGCGTTTCTCTATTACGCGCTGCTCACCCATTGGCCGGAGTGGTTGAACGGCATTTCCAGGGCGGAACTGACCTACAATCGTCTCTACTGGTTTTTTCGTATGTCCCGGCAATATGAGCCGAATCACGATTTCGATACGGGGCACCAACAGCAGGCCGCCACTCTCTTTGATTTGGCGACACTCGAATTGGGCGCGGACACCTTACGCGAAATCGAAGAGAAAGTTGCTAACGAACTGAAGACCAATGAAAACGAGATCGCCGTGGCGTTCAGCAGCTTTTCGATCAGCAAAGTAAAGGACGAACTCGGGGTGGATCTCGACGAAGCTGGCGATTTTTTCGTGAACGTCGCAACCGTAGCTGTTAGTTCTTTGCTTGTCAACACACTCAAACTGTCAATTCCTTTGGCCCTCAAGATCGACACGGAGAAAGCCCGCTCGGAAATGATTGTAACGCCGATCCTTCTGGAGGTTTATCAACAACTCGACGGAAAGATCAGCTTGTTCTCTGGTGTCGATTGGGATGTTGATGACGCGTTGGGTTTGCGAGGTCGCTGCGATTTCCTGATGGGGTTGTCGCATGAACAGCGCACGATCGAAGCTCCGGTTCTCGCGATTGTTGAAGTAAAAAACGACGACACAGCCGCCGGCATCGCCCAGTGCCTCGCCGAGATGGTCGCCGCGAGAATCTTCAATCAACGCCACGGCAACAACATCACCACAATCTACGGCATCGTCACTACCGGCAGCACCTGGAAGTTTATGAGGCTGATCGACAAAACCGCGTACATCGATGCCACCGAATATTACATCAACGAACTCCAACGCATCGTCGGCATCATCGTAAGCATGTTCACCGCCAGCGGCGTTGCGCTCAAGGCGTAATGTTGTTCACTTCTTCTCTCCACCAATCACCGGCCGCGACCGCAGGTTCTCCGCACGAAAGTCGCCGAGGTTGTTGCGCCAGAAATGACGCTGGCTGAGGTCGATCTCAGCGATGACGACGCTGCCCCACTTCTCGGCTTTGGCGAGCGTCTTGCCGTCGTGGCCGTAGATGGCGGTCTGAGTCCAGTTCGCACTGATGTCGGTGAACGTGCTGCTGACGAGGTAGACGTGATTCTCGCACGCCCGCGCGCCCGCCAACAGCGGATTGCAACCCCACACGGGCCAGGCGATGATCTCGGCACCGCCCTTGGTCAATTCGCGAGCGGGTTCGGGGAAGAATCCGTCGTAGCAGACCATCATGCCAATCTTGCCGAGCTTGGTCTCAAACACCGGAAAGCTGCGACCGGGCGTCAGGCCGCCATCGACTTCGCCGCGCGGCAAGCAGACTTTGCGATACACGCCGATGATTCGGCCATCGGGTCCGATCAACACCGCGACGTTGTAGAGGAGACTGCCATCGCGCTCGACCAGGCCGACGACGATGTGAATCTTGTGCTTCTTCGCCAGCGCACAGAAATATTCCGTGGATGGCCCCGGCATCGGCTCGGCAACTTCCGTGAATTTCTTGCCCAGGCCGACATAGGTGATCGTCTCGCCGAGTACGACAAGGTCCGCTCTCTTGCTCGCGGCATCAGCGATGAACGGCTCATACATCCGGCAGTTGTCCATCGGCGTCTTGCCTCCGCGCGGCGTGAAATGGACGCTCGCCAAACGAACGATGCGTGGCTGCGGCGGTGCAGTCTCGACAAGCGTCGCCGGGCGCCATTCAACCGAGCTATTCGGCGACCAGCGCAGGTGCAACTCGACGATTGCCTTCGTCGCCTTCGATGGTGCGCGATAGACGCCGAAGACGCGCGTCCACCCATTGACGTCCGCGTCGGCATCGGCGGGATAGTCTGGCTCGGCTCGTGGGAGGCTGCCCTTCTCACCGGCCAAATGCGCGGGCGGATCGCTGAGCACGGCATTTCCGCCGGCGTCTTGCCAAAGAATGCGGACGGGCAGGCTATGCCGGGGAACGGCGACAGCTTTGTCCTTTCGCGCAGACTCGAAGGCATAGTGCCGGCCGCCGACCACATCGAAAGAACGTTGCCACCAACCGTGTTGGCCTTCACGTTTGTCGGAGACGATGCCGAGACTGCCACGGTTGAAATGGAACGCGGGTTTGATCTCGTTGCGTGGCCAACCGGGTTGCCAGCCACTCATAGTCGTTAGCTTTTGGGCACCGAGCGAGAGTGAGGCAGTGCAAGGCAACAGCATCAAGAACGCGAGAATGATAATGCGCATCGGCGTGCTCGGTTGAATGAATGATGTACTCGCCCACCCCCAGAGCCGGAAGCGTAAGCGACGGACGAAATCCACCGTCGCTTACGCTTCCGGCTCTGGGGGTGGGCGTGAGGTGTCATGAGTAGTCATCTTCCGCGACACCGATGGAAAAATCAACCATTCCTGTAAAAAAACGAGGGCCATGTTCCAATTTCGTTTGTAGTCAGGTGAATCATGAACCGTATCGTGTGGTCAATTCTTACAATCGCGTTCTTCGTCATCGCTCCGTCTGCCGGCGCCCAACCCAAGTCCGCCTGGACCGTCGATGACGTGATTCTTGCCGAGGAAGTGGGCGACATTCGCATCGCGCCCGACGGCAAGCACGCTGTCTGGACCAAACGAGTTCCCGACAAGGAAAAGAACGAGCTGATCGCCCACCTGATGCTCAGCGGATTGACCGCGAAAACCGAGATACAACTCACTCGCGGCGAGCACTCGGCATCGTCGCCTCGGTGGTCGCCGGACGGCAAACGGATCGCGTTCTTGTTCGCTCGGCCCGCTCCCAAGCAAGCCAAGGGCAAACGCGAAGATGACGAGAAGGACGACGGCAAAACGCAGATTTGGCTCATCAATCCGTTCGGCGGCGAACCGTGGGCGCTCACCGATTCGCCCCGCGATATTAATACCTTTGCGTGGAAAGACAACGACACCCTTCTCTATGTTGCCCAAGAAAAGAAGGGCCGGCGTGAAGTAGAGTTGAAAGAGAAGAAAGACACTTCCGAAGTCGTTGAGGACGAACCGAATGAACCGCCGGTCCGTCTGTGGACGGTAGATGTAAAAGAGAAGAAAAGCGAACGGCTTACCGCCAACGCGGATCGCATCCAGTCGATTGCGATCTCACCCGATGGCCGATACGCGGTGACGATCCACGAGCGCAGCCTGAGCTACACGTTCAACCACAAGATCAAACCGGTGGTGTCGCTGTACGATCTCGAAACGAAGGAACGCAAGCAGATCTTTGGCGACAAGTTCAACATCGCCCGGGTCTATTGGCAGCACGATAGCAAAGGTTTCTACGCGGTCAACCAGTACACGACGCATCCGCAGTACCTGATGGCGTACATCGAGGAACTTTACCATTTCGACCTGACGAAACAGACGCAAGCGAAGGTCGATCTGCAATGGCCCCGCGGCTTGGCCGACCACAATGAAGGCTTCACCGTCACTCCCGATGGATTCATCGCTCTACTCGCCAATGGCGTTCGGCATGCGGCTAAGCGCTATGTCAGAACAGGCGACACATGGAAGGTGAGCACCATCGCCGCCACCAACTGGCAAGCATTGCGAGTGAGCAATGACGGCAAGACCGTGCTTTCAATGCAATCCACGGCTGTCAATCCGCCGAAGTGGAACCAGGCAAAACTCGACGGCGTCGATGTCAAAGATTCCGCCGAGTTGATCGATCTGCATGCCGACCTGCGTAAGAAACCGATGGCGAAGACCGAGGTTGTCCGTTGGAAGGGCGCTCTCAACGAAGAAGTGGAAGGGCTGGTGTCGTATCCGCACGACTACCAAGGAGACAAGAAGTATCCGCTCATCGTGCTCATTCACGGCGGACCGCACTGGGCTGACTTCGATCACTGGGACGAACGCTGGGCCTATGTCCGCAATCTTCTCTGCGCTCGCGGCGCGATCATCCTACGGCCCAATTATCACGGTAGTTCGCACTACGGCCTGGCGTTTGCCGAAGCGATCGCGGCGAAGTATTATCTGCCCGTCGAGGACATCGAGAAAGGCATCGACGCCATGATTGCGCGAGGCAACGTCGATGCGAAGAAGATCGGCCTGGGTGGTTGGTCGAACGGCGCGATCCTCACGGCAGCGCTGATCACGCGGCGGCATTACCAGGCCGCCAGTGCCGGCGCTGGCGGGGCGGAATGGAGTGCCGACTGGGGCGTCTGCGATTTCGGCATGTCGTTCAGCAATTATTATCTTGGCAAGTCGCCGTTCGAGGATCCCGATCTGTATCGCAAGAATGCACCGTTCTACGACTTTCCCAAGGTAAAGACGCCGACGCTCCTCTTCCACGGCAGCGACGACAAGGACGTGCCCACACATCATAGCTGGTACCAGTTCCGCGCCTTGCGTGAAGTGAGCAAGGCCGACGTGCGGTTCATCCTGTTCCCAGGCGAGAAGCACGGCCTGAGAAAACTCACGCATCGCCGACGCAAAGTCGAGGAAGAACTCGCCTGGTTCGACAAGTACCTGTTCCAGACGACCAAGCCGGAGAACGTCGCCCTAAAGGATGATTCGCCGCTCGCGCAGGCCCTGGCCCTGACGAAGTCAGCGAAAGTGGGACGCCTGTTCGGCATCATGAAGGACGGCGTGCTTGTGCCGGAAACGATCGACTACAAAGATTTACTTATAGGTCGATTCGAGGTCACACGAGCCCAGTACGCACAATTCGATAAGGCCTACAAGATCGAACTCGGCACGGAAAACCTTCCCGCGACCGGCATGACCTTTGAACAGGCGAAAGCATACTGCGTTTGGTTGACGAAGGTATCGGGCACGGCACATCGCATCGGCACAGACAAAGAGATGTCGCCGATCTACGACGCAATCGACACCAGCGAAAACACGCTGGATCACTGGGCTGGTTATGCCGTGAATCCCGAGGATCGCACGAAGCTCGACGACGCGATCAAGTCACTACGTGGCACCGCTCCACTTTTGAAGGAGGTCGGCGGATTTCGCAGCGATGGCAAAACCGCAATCTTCGACCTCGCAGGCAACGCAGCCGAGTGGGCCGATGATGACGGCAAAGGCAAAGCGCTCGGCGGCAGCGCCGACGTTGCCTCGGGCGAACGCCATCAACGACAACCGGCACCGGCGTACATAGGCATTCGCGTGGTGGCTGCACACGGGCCTGGGCAAAAATAAGATCGGAAAGGATGCACGGCGTTTTGTGTTTTCGTAGCACGTTTTTACCGCGTGTTCGTTTAGCCGCAACGCGCCAACGGGGCGCGCGGTTCGTATCCCGCGCTCCGCTGGCGCGTCGCGGCTAAACCTTTCCATTTGCCTGAATAATCGCCATCGGCGGCGACGAATTCGCCACGTCAACGGCCGCTCCAAATCCCGAATGGCAAGCGAATCGAGAGTTTTTTCGCGAATATTGACGTCACGCCAAGTCGTAGCCACGGATTGGCATCGGAGTTGCAATCGAATCTTCCAACGAATCGAATCCGTCGTTGCGAGAATTGTTCATGCGCCACCGCCGAATCGCGTTCACGCTCATTGAGTTGCTCGTCGTCATTGCGATTATTGCGATCCTGATCGCGCTCCTCGTGCCAGCCGTGCAAAAGGTTCGCGAGGCAGCTGCACGCACGCAATGCGCGAATAATTTGAAGCAAATCGGCATCGCCCTGCATAGTTTTGAAGCGACGAATAAGGCGTTTCCGCCAAGCATGAATGCTCCCGTCGGCGCGACTTTTGGCACAAACAACGGCTCATGGTCGGTGCACGGGCGTATCCTGCAAATGATCGAACAAGGAAACGCCGGGGTACTCGTCAATCTCGAGATGGCGTGGGATGCGCAACTGGCTACGGGTGTGCCTCAGACGCGCATACCCGTTTTTCGTTGTCCGAGCGACCCGAACGATCAAATCCGCCTAAACGCCGGCAATCCGTTCGTCTATCCACACAACTACGGCTTCAACTTTGGCACCTGGTTTGTTTATAATCCCGTGACAGGCAACGGCGGCGATGGCGTGTTCAGGCCCAACATGCCGACGAAAATCGCCCAGGTCACCGACGGATTGAGCAACACGCTCGGCGCCGCCGAGGTCAAAGGATTCACGCCGTACGTGCGCAACACCGCCGATCCCGGCATGATACCACCGAGCACTCCAGCGACGGTCGCAGCGCTGGCGGCGGGTGGCCAGAATAAGCTTGGTCCCGCGCTCAATGACAACACCGGCCACACGGAATGGCCGGACGGTCGCGTGCATCACAGTGGCATTACGACGATCTTCACACCGAACACCGCCGTGCCGTTTTCGAGCGGCGGGCTGAGCTATGACATCGACTACAATTCTCGACAGGAGGGCAACAGTGCCACCGTGCCGACGTATGCCGCCGTCACTGCTCGCAGTTTTCATGCGGGAATGGTGAACGTGCTCATCATGGATGGGACGGTTCGCAACTTTGCCAACAGCGTAAACCTGTCAATCTGGCGAGCGCTGGGAACACGTGCAGGCGACAAGTCGGCAATCGATTATTGAGGTCGTCGCACGACCGCTGCCAGAAAACTAAAAAGAACCACGAATAACCCGGCATAGTCGGCGATGGCTTTATCGTAATCCTTCTGATCGTGCCAACTCAGGCCGCGATTGTGGTAGGCCCACTCATACTTGAAATCGAGCTTTAACGCCTGTGTGTAATCCGCGTTTGTCCTGGCGTAGGCACGTTTTTGATGCCAGGCGAGGCCGTGTTCGTTGAACGTCCAGGCACTGTTCGGATTGAGACGCCATGACGACATTCAGTCTCACACCAAACCGAACATGGGATCGATCCGACATTTCCAGCTGATAATTGGACTGCCCGTATGAGTTGATTCTTCGCCCGGAGGATTGGGACATTCACCGAATTGCTATATCTTTTGTATACTCTTGGAGCAGGCTATAAGTGGGTGGCGTGCTTGCCGACAATCATCCACCGCCGGGCTTCGAGCAATTCGATCTTGATCGAAGCCCTCGCCGTGGGTCAGGCTTTCTAGCCTGACGAGGCTTGTTTATGATGGTCAAAAATGCGTCAGGCTAGAAAGCCTGACCCACGAAGACCACAAAGCGGGCCGAAGGGCCTGGAATTGGCGTGCGCTCTTGGCGCGATCTACATAGAGAAAGAGGCGCTATTATGTACGACGGAGTCTTTTGCATTGCAACGCTGGTGTCGGTTCTGGTCGGCGGGGCCATCCTGGCCGTGACGGTGCTCCTCATCGTATTGATGACGAAACTCTCTAATCGACAGCGGGAAGCCGCCGAACTCGCTGCTGCCCAGTTTGAACATATGCGCCATGCTCTGCGCGAACAGGCGCAATCGCTCAAGCAGCTACTGCGCTGCCGAGAACCTGCGCAAGCCGAACAGCAACCGACCGTCGAGCCGGTAGTGCAAACACCTCCGACCGAGGTCGTGGTGACGCCGTGGTATCAGCCGGCGGTCGCGGAGGAGGTTTTCCCGACGCCCGTGGAAACGGTCGCCGTCGTCGAGTTGCCTGCTGAAGTTTCGCCGATCGTCCAACCGACGGTGCCAGCAATCAGCACGCTGCCCGAATTCTCGGCCGCTGCCACAAGACCGGCGATACCCGAATCGCCAATCGCTGCGGAAGCCGCAGAGCGCGAGCCGGGCCAATTTGAACGCGCGGCCAAGGACGTACTATTAAAGATTTGGCATTGGATCACCGTCGGCGAGGAGCATCGGCCCGTCGGTGTGTCGATGGAATTCGCCATCGCCAGCACCTGGCTGCTGCGCTTGGGCGTGTTGATCCTCGTCATGGGCATGGGCTTCTTCCTGAAATACTCCATCGACAACGACTACATCGGCCCGCACGGGCGCGTCGGCTTGGCCATCGTCGCCGGCGTCGGGATGGTGGCCTGGGGCACGCGGATTCTGGGCGGAACCTTTCACACGTTCGGCCTGGGCATGATCGGCGCGGGTATCGCCACGTTATACTTTGCTGCCTTTGCCGCCTTCAGCTTCTATCACCTGATCCCCGCCGCCGCGGCCTTCGCCTTGATGGCCTTGATCACCGTCTTTTCTGGTGTGCTGGCGGTACGCTGTAACGCGATGCTCGTGGCCATCCTGGGCATCATGGGCGGGTATGGCACTCCCGTCATGATCGAGACCGGATCGGGCAATTTACCAGGCCTGTTCTCCTACGAACTGTTGCTGGGTTGCGGCGTGTTAGGCATCAGTTATTACAAAAAATGGAGCCTGCTCAACTACCTGTGTTTCTTCTGCAACTACGTTCTGTTTTTCGGAGCGATGGCGAAGCATTACCACGCCGGGCGATTTTGGGATGTCATGCCCTTCCTGATTGCATTCTTCGTGCTGTTCTCGACGATGGTCTTCATCTTCAACCTGTTCAGTCGAACCAAGTCGACGCTTCTCGATTCGCTCGGCCTATTGATCAATGCGGGCATCTTCTTCGCAGTCAGCTATGGCCTCGTCAGCGAAGCCGCTGCCAGAGATCATTGGCCTGGCGTCGGAGAGTACGGCGAATTCGGCTATCGCTGGGTGGCCGTGGTATCGCTGGCGTTGGCGGCGTTCTATGTCGCTCACGTCTGGTACTGTCTAGTATGCCGTGTGCTGGACCGCGAATTGCTATTTTGCTTCGTCGGCCTGGCGGCGTTTTTCGTGGGCGTGACAATTCCGCTCGTGCTCTCCGATGAATGGATCACGACGAGCTGGGCGATCCAGGCCTACGTCATGCTCTGGGTCGCCGGCAAGCTGAAGAGCGAATTCCTCCGCCATGTGGCCTACCTGCTGTACCTGATCGTGATCGGGCGGTTCGGCCTGATCGACCTGGGCCGGCAGTATAGCGCGCCCAACGATAATGTGCCACTGGTGGATTACTTCTGGATCATGTTCGTGCGCTTGGTGGTCTTCGGTATCCCGATCGCGTCGTTGGCCGGCGCGTTTCGCTTGCTCAAATCGCCCGGGGCGAGCGCCGCCTTGGCTGTGGATCGCGCCAACGACATGGCCGAGTGGGTCCGCGATCGCTGGGCCCTCCGTTTCGCCATTCTTGGCGTGGCGGGCATGGCGTTTGTGTTCTTGCATCTGGAGTTGAACCGCACGTTCTTCCGCGTGTTTGATCCATTGCGTATGCCCGTGTTGTCGCTGCTGTGGATCGGTTTGTGTGGCTTCCTGCTCTACGAGTATCGATCGGATCGCAATCAGGTGATTCTCTATGTTCTGGTCGTTTGCACCTGCCTGTTGATTGGCAAGCTGTTCGTGTTCGACCTGGATCACTGGGGATGGACAGGGATGATGCTCTCCGGCAAAGATTACTCGTTCCTGGAAGCGGGCATGCGGCTACTCGACTTCGGGGCCATCATTGCGTTCCTGTTCTTTGGCTTCCAGCTTCTAGCCGACGATGTCGCGGCCAAGTTGGTCCGCACGCTCTGCGGCATCGCGGCGCTGATGCTGCTGTTCATCTTCATGACGTTGGAGGTGAACACGTTCCTTACATCTTTCGTGGACGGTTCGCAGCAGGGCGGCGTGTCGATTCTGTGGTCGCTGTTCGCCATCGCCTTCCTGCTCGGCGGCATCTGGAAGAACATCGGGCCGCTGCGCTATGTGGCCCTGACGTTGTTCGCCGTCGTGGGCTGGAAGGTGCTGTTCTCCGACCTCGCCCGGCTGGATGCGCTGTATCGCATCATCGCGTTCATGGTCCTGGGCGTCCTGGTCTTATGCGGATCGTTCATTTATTTGAAGTATCGTTCGACCTTCGCTCACCAAGATGCCGCATCGGAGGACAAGAAATCATGAAGACGCTTCTGAGACTCGTCGCCTGCCTGGCGTTCATCTCGGCTGTGCAGGCGCAGAATCCGCCGTCGGCTCGTTTCAAATATGTGAAGCCGATCGATCGCGGCGCGGGCAAGGACGAGGAGATCGTCGCCTTCACGCTCGATAGCGACATGTATGCCGCCACGCGCGCCAAGTTCCCGGACATTCGCATCGTGGATGAAAAAGAGGCCGAGGCGCCGTACGTCATCGAACCTCTCATTGAAATTCGCCAGGAACGCATCCGCCAGGTTTTCAACACCGAGACCGTCACGGCTCGCCCCGAAGGCAACGCGCTCGAGGTTCACCTGCGATTGCCTGAGAAGACACCCGACGCCGAGGGGTTCCATTTCGTGACGCCGTTGATCAACTATGAACGGAAGGTGCGCGTGACCGGGTCGGTCGATGGCAAGAAATGGACGCCGTTGGTGATCGATGGCATCATCTTCGACTACTCGCAGTACATGGACGTGAGCAGCCGGGAAATCAACCTGCCGAAGAACAATTTCCGCGAGTTCAGAGTCACGGTCGAGGACGTGACTGACGACAAGGAATCACCGTTCAAGGAATTGACGCGAACCTTCAAGGATGCCAAGGAGGCTCAGCGCGTCGAGCGCACGGTGATCGAACGCCGGCCGTTCCGTATCGACCGCATCAGTTTCTGGGGCGTGACGACGCGGGACCGAGTTCAGCAAACCCAGACCGCCAGCTACCCCGTTGACTCATTCGACGCCAAGGACGATGCCGCCAAGAAGCAAACGATTGTCACGGTAAAAACTCGTCGCGAACCGATCACGAGGTTGACATTGGAGACGCTGAGCCGCAATTTCTCGCGGCGAATCGTCGTTGAGGTGCCCGTGCCCGTGCCGACGAATCCCGATCAACGCAAGCAGCCTCGCAAGCGGACTGATCCCGATCCGGGTTGGCGATCGATTGGCGAGGCGACCATCGAGAATTTCAGCTTCCGCGACCAGAAACGCGAGCAGTTGACGATCACGATCCCCGAAAGCCGCGAGGAGCAGTTCCGCATCGTCATTCACAACGAAGACAACCCGCCGCTGAACGTCACCGGCGTGAAGGCCGAGGGCAGCGTGCAGCGCGTGATCTTCCTGGCCCAGCCTGCCAAGACCTATCGCGCCTTCTATGGCTCGGAATCCGTGGCAGCGCCCAAATACGAGGCGGCAACCGTGCTCGCCACGCTGCGGAAAGACAACGCCCCCGTCCTGGCGAAACTCGGCGCCCAGACCGACAACACCGAGTTCGGCGGCGAACCGAGCCAAGGCTTGCGCGGCTTGCTCAACAACTGGCTCTTCCTCGGCACCGCAATCGGCTTGATGGTGGTCGTGCTAGGCTGGTGCCTTTTCCGTGCGGGCAAACGGCTGGAGAATTTGCCGAAAGAATGAGGGCAGGCAGAGTTGACAGATCCACTCCACAGACTGGCCAGGCTGGAAAGCCTGGCCCCACTTGGTACGAGCCGAAAGCGTAAGCGAGGCGGCCTGAATGCCTCGCTTACGCTTCAGCCTCCGACGGAAAATCGACTTCTGATGGGCGTGTCATTATCCACCCGAGGTGCGAATGAAAACGCTAATTGTGATCTGCGCCGCTCTGGGCCTCGGAGTTGGCCTGACTCCGCTGGGCGAAACCGCTATCGCCCAGGAAAAGGAGTCACGCCAACCCAAGCGCTTTGCCATCATCTTCAACAAAGGCTACGCCGGCGATCATTTGCCGAAGGATTTGGGCGAGTTCGAGAAACTCGTCAAGACTGTCAAGGCCGCGCACTTCAATGTGATTCTTTGCGCCTACGACGAGCAACGCGCTGCCATTTGCAAGAAGCACGACATGCAGATATTCGTCGATTTGCTCGTTGGCGACCATCACGTTTACAAGAATCCCGATGCGTGCAAGAAGCTGTGCGAAAAACTGAAGAACGAACCGACGGTCTACGGCTACCACCTGTGGAGCGACAACATCGCTGGAACCGCTGCCGGACGTAGCCGAGATGTCAAGAATGTGCAGGAGTGGGACGGTACGCATCCAGCTTACATTGGCAGCTACCGGATGAGCAAGGTCAGCGGCGTGGTCGGCATGGACCTGTTCGGGTATTACGATTTCCATTGGACGCGCGGGGGCCATTGGCAATATCTCAACTCGGCGTTCAACGTCACCAAGGCCCGCCAGGTCGGCTTTCTGCGTTACGATGCCGCCAACCCCGGCCTCGTCGGCAAGGGCAACCCGAATCGCGCGGGTTACACGGTTGCCACATCCATCCCGTTTGGGCTTCGAGGCTACATGTACCACTACGCCGGCGGCATCGTGGACGCAAACCTTCAACTCGACGCGCTTGGCAAGGACGTCCAGAAAGTGAACGCCAAATTCGCATCCGTTGGCGCCGAACTGATGAAGCTAGGCCATCCGACGGCCGTCTACTCGACTCCCATCACCATTGACGCCAAGAACCAGAAGCTGGACGCCGCGACGATTCCCGGCGGCCTGCCCGCCTTACCGAAGGACTCGTGGTTTGAAGTAAAGGCGGGCGAGGTGCTGATTGGCTTGTGCAGAGACAACGCCAATCGCGATGTTCTCATTCTGGCGTGCCACAATCCGTATCAGGCACAAGCGGTGACGCTGCAGCTCAAGACCGCGAAAAAAGCTGAGGTCTTCGATCGTGCCCAGGGCGTCTGGAAATCGCTGCCGATCGCCGATCGCCAAACGCGCGTAACCGTCGAGGATTACGCCGTGGAACTGGTGCGGATCGAACGCGAATAAGGACGTGCGTCGAAGCGAGTCAGGCTGGAAAGCCGTCCGTGGGTCAGGCTTTCTAGCCGGACGTAGCTTGCCGTGGGTCAGGCTTTCTAGCCGGACGTAGCTTGCATCGGATCGTCAAAATGCGGCTGGCTGGAAAGCCTGACCCACGGAATAAGAGCGGGCGTCGAAACGTGCCGTCACGCGGCGGGAAATGTGTCGCGGGCACATGGGAGTGTCCTGCCGTTTCTGGTGCAAAAAAGACGCTCTTTGGCGGTCGCGGCTTTTCGACCTTTTGGTTCGTGGACTCGAAGGGGTACTCAGATGCTAAGCATTCTTGGTCGCGGTGCGAAACTGTGTGACGGCCTGAGCCGGCGTGAATTCCTACGTGTGGGTGGGTTATCGCTATTCACTGGCCTGACCGTGCCTCGCCTACTTGAGGCGTCGGCGAAGGCATCGGAACCACGGCGGGCGCGGGCCAAATCGGTGATCCTGTTCAACCTGCTGGGCGGCCCGAGCCACCTCGATATGTTCGACATGAAGCCGAATGCCCCGGCAGAAATACGAGGCGAATTTCGGCCCATCGCCACGTCGCTCACTGGCTTGCGAATTTGCGAGCACTTGCCCAATATCGCTCGAATGATGCACAAGGCCTGCTTGATCCGAACGATCTCGCACGCCTACAATTCCCACGACCCGCTGCCGATCATGACCGGATTTACCGGCGCCAATCCCGCGCTGCAGGCCCAGCCATCCGACCCGCCGGACATCGGGGCCATCTGCCAGTACCTCGGCATGGGGCCGCGCGATCTGCCGGGCGCCGTCTGCCTGCCCTGTTTTCCCGGTTCGGGCGAAAGCTACAAACGAGGCGGCCCCTACGGCGGCTATCTGGGCAGTCAGTACGACCCACTCTTTTCACTATGCAATCCGCGTTTCGAGCGCGAGCCGCGATTGAACCACTACGACCCCGTCATGGCGATCGGTGAACCGTATCTACCGGGGCTTGATCAGTTGCCCGATATGACAATCCGTCGTTTCGACTCGCGCCAAGCGCTGGTTCAGCAGGTTGATCGTGTGTTTGAAGAAACCCGTCGCTCGCCAGCCATGGAGCGCCTGGGCCGATTTCAGCAGCGTGCCTTCGCCATGCTGACGTCCAGCAAGACACGCGATGCCTTTGACCTCTCCCAAGAGCCTGACCGCATTCGCGACCGCTATGGCCGCAACCTTTATGGCTCAAGCCTGCTGGTAGCGCGACGACTGGTCGAAGCTGGCGTGCCGTTCGTCAGCGTTCACCAGGAAATATTCCGCCATTACGGCCACGCCTACGACATGCACGAAAATAACTTCCACATGCTGCGGGACTTCAACCTGCCGCTGCTGGACCAGGTCTACCCGGCGTTGATCGAAGATCTGGAAGCGCGTGGGCTGCTCGATGAAACGCTGGTGATCGTCATGGGCGAAATGGGACGCACGCCGCGGATCAACGCCAAGGCCGGCCGCGATCATTGGCCTCAATGCGGCTTCAGCTTGTTGACCGGTGGAGGCATCCGACCTGGAATGGTGTATGGCGTGACAGATCCACACGCGGCTTACCCGGTGAGTCATCTGGTGCGGCCCGCCGACCTCGTCGCCACGATCTACCACCTGCTCGGCATCGACCCTCACATGACCGTCAATGATCGCATTGGACGTCCCATACCGATCGCCCACGGAGGCGAACCGGTGCACGGCGTCGTCGCCTGACTCCCTGGCGGCATTGCCAAGCCGCTGCATGACGATCAGTTGGCCTTTGGTGCACGCGGCCAAGTCAGCCTCGGTGGGATCGTGCCGGGAACGCAGGCGTAGGCGTTAAATTCGGTTACGCCTTGGGAGCGCAGGAAATCTTCGTCAATCAGAGTCTGCCCAGTGATGGTCGCTAATTCCTGCTGCGCGAGTCGTAGGACGCAATCAACCAGAATATCGGGTTTGCGCCACTGTTCACGCGTGCCCAAACCCATGTTGATTGACGCCTGGCTTTCAATAAGCGTCGCCGGCCAAAGTGAATTGACGGCGATGTTGTGGCCACGGACTTCTTCGGCCAAGCCGTGTGTCAGGAGCGTCATGCCGAGCTTCGAGATGGCATAGGCGATGCGGCCAGGCACGAACTCTAAATCCAGCGGCGGGCTCATGTTGATGATTTGGCCCCGTCCCTGCTTAATCATGCTCGGCAGCACTGCTTGACTGCACAAAAAGGCGGCGCGGGCGTTGACTCCCATGACGAGGTCGAATCGCTTCGCTGGCGTGTCCAGGATCCCCTGCCAATATGCGGCACCGGCGTTGTTCACGAGCAGATCGATTCGGCCAAACCGCTCCAGCGTTTGGGTCGTCATGGCCTGGATTTGGGTCTCGTCGCGCAAGTCTACTTGAATCGCGAGCGCCTTGCCGCCCAGGGCTTCGACCTCGGCGGCAACGGTATGGATGGAGCCTGGCAGTTTATCCGTGGACTGTATGCTTTTCGCCGCGATGACGACGCCACAGCCCTCGCGGGCCAAGCCAAGGGCGATAGCACGTCCAATGCCACGGCTCGCTCCGGTGATAATCGCCACGAATCCTGACAAAGGTTTCATAATGCCAACTCTTGAATAGTGGTTAATGGCTAGTGCTTTGTCAACGCTAAGATCTCGGGCACGAGCCGGAAGTGTAAGCGACAGATGGTTATGCCAGACCGTCGCTTACACTTCCGGCTCGTAAACCAAACATCCTAATTCAACCTGTGACAAAGCATTAGTGGTTGGAATCTCAGCGTCAATCCCCGACTCCTGATTTCTTATCCCTCATCGGCGATCGGCTTGTTTTTTTCGGTCCGATTCTGTATCTTGGCCTGATCAGCTATGGACGGATCTGACTGGGTAGTCGAAACCAACGGATGGTGCGACAGAACTCCCCCCTCTCACGATTTTTTTTTCCCAGTCGGGGATTTCTTTCATGATAGATCAAGCAGTAATTCCTGACTGCCCCACAGGCCAGATTGATCCAAATGCAGAACGGGATGGAAGGCTGAAATTCGGCCACGGCAATGAATTCCAACAGGAACTTCGACGGCGAGTCGATGAGTTCTTTCGCACCACCGGGCGACGCCAACGCGACTGCTGGCAGTTGTATCTCAAGACCGCAATCTTCCTTGCCTCCCTTGCGACGTCCTATGTGTTGTTGGTGTTTGTGGCTGAAACGTGGTGGCAAGCCTGGCCGCTCACCGTAGTCCTTGGCCTCACGATTGCGGGCATCGGTTTCAATATCCAACACGACGGCGGACATCACGCATTTTCGGACCGGCGCTGGATCAACAAACTGATGTCGATGACTCTCGACCTGCTCGGGGGAAGCTCCTACATCTGGTCACAAAAACACAACTCCATCCATCACACTTACGCAAATATTTCCGGCCACGACGACGACATTAACATCGGCCTCCTCGGACGGCTTTCGCCACACCAACGGCGACTGAAAATTCACCGCCTGCAGCACTTCTACCTGTGGGCGCTTTACGGTTTTCTGCCACTCAAATGGCAACTCTACGACGACTTCCATGACGTGATTCTTGGTCGGGTTGGTGAGATTCGAATTCCTCGACCGAAGGGCTGGGATCTGGTGACCTTCATCGCTGGGAAAGCCATATTCTTCTCATTCGCCCTTGTAATCCCGCTGATGTTGCATCCCGTTTGGGTGGTGTTGCTGTTTTACGTGGCGGGATCTTTTGTGCAGGGGGTTGTGCTCAGCGTAGTGTTTCAGCTGGCTCACTGTGTCCAAGAGGCCACGTTTCCGCAGCCGGAGAAAACGACGGGACGAATCGAGGCCCCTTGGGCCGTCCATCAGGTCGAAACGACCGTCGATTTTGCTCGTGGGAATTGGCTACTATCGTGGTTCATCGGCGGTCTGAATTTTCAAATCGAACACCACCTGTTCCCGCGAATCTGCCATGTGAACTACCCGGCCCTCTCCAAGGTAGTGGAAGAAACCTGTCGAGAGTTAGGCGTCAATTACACGGCAAACCCAACCCTTCGTGCCGGTCTGGCCTCGCATTTTCGGTGGTTGCGCCAAATGGGATTGCCGGAAACGAAGAGTCAGGTATCAGAAATAGAGCCCTGACCCAAGCCTCCCACCTCTCGCTAGGCATTTACGGTCCGGGCGAAGGGCTTGCTGCGTCGCCGCTTCATTTGAAGCGTTTCAGCATTTCGGCGGCGACAAACTGCATGCCACGGTCGTTCCAGTGATTGCCGTCGTAGGTCAGGATGCCGCTGCCCTTGTTATCGGGATTATTCGCTTTCCAATACGCCACGAAAGCTTTGCGCAGATCGTTGAACGGGACGTTCTTCGCCTTGATGACTTGGCGTTGAATCTCGGCGAACTCTTCGAGTTTGGGATCGTCCTTATTGGTGCCGTCATGCTTTTCGCCAACGCTGGTCAGGGTGCATTGCACGACCTGAATCTTTTCTTTTTCTAAACGATCAATCAGATCCTCCAGGCTCTTCTTGAACACGCCTTTGTCAGGTTCATCCGATTAATGCGTATTTTGTCGTATGTAGTGCCAATATCTTGAGTTTGAAGAAAGCAAGATCGCGGTAGCCATACGCTTGGCCGTTCATTTTGCGGATTTTGTTGTTGGTGCCTTCCAAGGGGCCGGTTGAGATGCGGT
>CAMAUE010000093.1 GCA_945861245.1 Singulisphaera sp. GP187 | reverse complement strand
GACAAACGCTTCAACAGCCCGAACGATCTCATCATCGACCGCAAGAACCGCGTCTACTTCACCGATCCGCGCTACTCCGGCAGCGAAAAACGCGAAATCGACACCGAGAGCGTCTACCGCATCGATCCCAACGGCACCGTCACGCAGATCATCGGCGATGTGCAAAAGCCCAACGGCATCATGCTCTCGCCGGAAATGGACGTCCTTTACCTCGCCGACAACAATCCCAAAGGCAGCCGATTCTTGCTCGCCTATCCGCTCAAGGACGACGGCACGGTCGGCAAGAAAAAGATACTCCACGATTTCGCACCCGATCGCGGCATCGACGGCATGTGCATCGACATCAAAGGCAACATCTATGCCACCGCAGGCCAAGGCAAAACCGCCGGCGTGTACATCTTCAACCCCAAAGGCGAAAAAATCGGCTTCATCCCCACGCCCGAAACGCCCACCAACTGCACCTTCGGCGGCGAAGATCGCCGTATGCTCTACGTCACCGCGGGACGATCGCTATACCGCATTCACCTGACCATCGACGGTTTCGCGGTGTATTGGCCCAAATAGTTTATCGTCTAGCGCTCGCGCGGCGCCGCGCGAGCGCTAGACGTAAACAGAAAACGTAAATCAAGGAGGAATACCGATGGCCGACATCGATTCATCGCTCGCCGTGTTTATCGACTTTGAAAACCTCGCGCTCGGTTTCCAAGGCCGACGTGATCGCTTCGACATTGGGCGCGTGTTGGCTCGACTCGTCGAGAAAGGCAAGATCGTCGTCAAGAAGGCGTATGCCGACTGGAGCCGATTCGCACCGTATACGCAAGCCTTGCACGAAGCCGCCATCGAATTGATCGAGATTCCGAAGCGAGCGCAGACGGGCAAGAACTCCGCCGACATCCGCCTGTGCGTCGATGCGATGGACATGGCGTTCTCGAAAGATCACATCGATACGTTCGTCATCGTCTCGGGCGATTCCGATTTTTCGCCGCTGGTGTCCAAGCTCAAAGAGAACGGCAAACACGTCATCGGCCTGGGAATGCAGGATTCCACGTCGGACCTGCTCCGCGACAACTGCGACGAGTTCATCTATTACGAGGACCTTGGCAAAGCGCCGACGCTTTCGCCCGAACTGCCCGCGAACATGCCGGAGACGAAGCAGAAAGCGTTCAGCTTGCTGATGGAGTCGATCCTGGCCCTGCGGCGCGAGAACAAAGAAAAACTCGGCGCGTCGATGGTCAAGGACACGATGAAACGCAAGAAGCCCTCGTTCAACGAGGCTTACCACGGCTACCGGACCTTCAGCGAACTGTTGCTCGACGCCCAGAAGGAAGGCCTGATCGAGTTGGCGATTGACGAGCGCAGCCGCACGTATGTGGTGATTCGCTTCGGCGCTGAGATGCAACAAGCGGTCCCGGAGATGGAGCCGTTGGCGAGGAAGAAACGTCGTCGTCGGCGACCGCGCCCGAAGGTGGATGGTGCCGCGGCGCCGTCCGCTCACCAGTCACCGGAGGAGCAGAGTTAGTTCTGAATCGCCATGGCTGATGCGGATACATTTCTGCGAAAGGTGCTACGCAGCGGCCTGCTCGATCGCGAGCAACTGCGCCTGACGCTGCGCGCGCTGCCCAAGGAGAAGCATGGCGACGTCGTTGCCATCGGCGATTGCCTGATGCAAGCGGGCAAGCTCACGCGATTTCAACTTCACATGCTAGGGCAGGGCATCACGGTCGGCCTCCAACTTGGGCCGTACCAGTTGCTCACGCCGCTGGGTCGAGGCGGCATGGGCACGGTGTATCTATCGCTCGATCCGCGCGTCAATCAACATATCGCGCTGAAGATTCTGCCGCCGAAGCTTGCGAAGGCCGAGCAGCGTTTGCTCGCACGCTTTCAGCGTGAGATGGAACTATCGCGCAAGGTCAACGATCCGCATTTGGCCCGCACGCTCGACGCCGGCGTGAACCAGAACATTCATTACATCGCGATGGAATACATCCCGGGCCGAACGCTCTATCGCCTGGTCACGTCGCAGGGCTCGCTGTCGGTGGGCCGGGTAGCGCATCTTTTCAGCGAGATCGCAACCGGTTTGAGCCATGCCCACGCACAAGGTTTGGTCCATCGCGACATGAAGCCGTCAAACATCATGGTTACGCCGCACGGCCATGCGAAGGTGCTCGATCTCGGCTTGGCCGTCACCGAAGGCGAAGAAGTGGACGACATCGAAGTCGTCGGCGGGAAGGGCTACATCGTCGGTTCGATCGACTACATGGCTCCGGAGCAGACGCGCGACCCGATGGGAGTCGATGCCCGCGCGGACCTGTATGCGCTGGGCTGCTGCATCTACTTCGCGTTGACGGGAAGGCCGCCGTTTCCGGAGGGAACGGTGTTCGCGAAAGTGCGAGCCCATCGCCACGAGGAACCGCTGCCGCTGACGAGCCTGAACAAGGAAGTGCCGACGGCGTTCGCCCAGATCGTGCACAAGCTCCTGGCGAAAACGCCGACGGATCGCTATGCGTCGGCGACGGAATTAGCGGCGGCATTGACACCCTTCGCGGCCAGCCCACTGCAAGCACTGGATCAACCGGGCGACGCCGACTACCAACAAGCGATCCGCACGTCCATCGACACCTGGACCCCGCCGGCCCCGAGCGCAAAACCATCGCAGGAAGACGCTGTCCTGTTCGGCATCGCCACCGAGGACCGCGTGCCGACCACGGAGCTGATGACGCATTCGATCATGGGCAACCTCGATAAAATCCAACCGCGTGTCTGGCTCGCGCTCGGCATCGGTGTGGTGGTGCTGGTGCTCGTGGCCCTGTGCGGCATCACCGCGTGCGTCGTCTCGATGGGGCGGTGAGGCCGTCGTCACGCCCGATCCGTCGCCCACACACGGCGAACTTCGTCAGGCGTCGCGGCGGTTTCAAGCGAGTTTAGAATCGCCTCCAGTTGAGCCTCGTCATATATCTCCTTGACCTCAGGCACCAAACGAAGTCCGTCTTGCCCGAATCGCATCTTCAACACGAATTCGATACCGCAATGTAGGCCCTTGGCTCGTCCCCTTCGTTCAATACTGGTGACATACGGCATTTGTTTCTCCTTCTGAATATTGTCGAGGTCTTGCCAAAACTGCCGTTCGATCGGCGACGGCAGTTCCATCAACCAATCGATGACGCGAAATAGCTCGCGCACGTCCTTCGCACTGAACCCGCGTTCGTAGAGGCCGCGCACCAGGCGAAGCTTCCAGCGATGGCGGTTGGCAGGGTCGCCTTTCGTTTCGCGGGCTTTCAAGTGGGCGAGTACGACCTTCGCGAACGGATTGTCGCTCGCTTCAAGTTCGCTCTCCCGATTCGTCAGGTCCAAAATCTTCGCAATCGGAAAGTTGGCTCTCCCTCAATGTTGTGGAAAAGAAGACCCAAGCCCAAGGGGTGAGGTACACCGAACCCTTGGGATGGTCTGCGCTTGATCCCAAGGGTTCGGTGTACCTCACCCCTTGGGCTTATTTCGGCAATTACGAAATATTTTGCTTGCCCCGTCGTTAACTTCGCGATATAAATAAAACACGTAATTATCTAAACATTTCGACGCCTGAGCGAAGCAGATTTGCGCACCTGCTGAGATCGGCGGCGAGGAGGATCTATCCATGCCTTCTTTCCTTCTTTCCTTCCTTCCTTCCGCTGCTTTATCGCGGTGATGGTGCTTGGGTTGGTCGGTAACTCGGCACACAGCCAGCAGACGCTGTATGGGATCACATTTCCCGGAACGCTAATTACTATCGACACGACGACTGGAAAAGGAACGATCGTCAACCCTGCCACGGCGGCGGGTAACGGTGTCGAGGCGATGGGACTCGCATTTCACCCCAATGGCAAACTCTACACATTCGATAGGTCAACCGTCAGCTTTTTTGAGTTGAGCACGATAACCGGCCTCAAAGTTGGCGGAGGCAAGCTGGCGACGTTTCCGCCGCCCGGTGCTCCGGTCCTCGTTCCAGGTAGTATTGCATTTGATAATGCAGGACTTGGCTACTTCATGAATGCGGAGACTGCTTGGAACGGCATTGCAGACGAGAGGGTTTACACCTTTGACATTACCTTGCCATCACCGGCTATGACCCAGCTTTCTTTGACCGGTACCGGTTATCCGCGCGCATTAGCAGTCAATTCATTCGGTGGCCTCTTTTGCTACGATGAGCAAAACGATTTATACTCAGTAAGTAAAACCACAGGTTCCAAGACTTTAATCGCGAACTACCCTTCCATCTTTAACACAGCCTATGCCGGGTTAGCATATAGTTCAGGCGGCAAAATATTCGTTGCCGAAAACACGACTGTGGCCCCCATATCGCAACTGTATGAGCTAACTCTGACTCCTACGCGAACAGCGACGGCCCAAACAACTGGATTTGGCAACGTATCCGGCCTCGCCTTCTCGACGTTCCCCGCCGTCGTATCCGCGATGAGCGGCACGCTGGATGAAGCGGCAGTGGCCACGACGGTTACCTACACCGTCGCGCTGCAAAGCAGCCCGACGGTCGGTAGCACGGTGACGATTACGCTCACGACGCCGGACGGTCAGACTACGGTAGCGCCTGCGACGCGGACCTTCAATGACACCAATTGGATGACGGCGCAAACGGTAACGGTCACGGTAGTCGATGATGCGCTACCAGAATTGTCGCCGCACACTGGTATCATCATCCACACGGCCGCCAGTGTCGATCCAAAGTTTGTTGGGACGTTCTCGGCAGTGGTTAATTTCATCGACAACGATTCCGGCGTGGGCATCACCGCGCCAGCGACGATAAGCGTGACCGAAGGAGCGAGCATCAACTATGGCATGAGTCTGCAAAAGTTGCCGACGGCGCCGGTCACCATCACGATCACGCCGGACCCGCAGCTGACGTTTGTGCCGGCGACGTTGACCTTTACGCCGGCGAATTGGTCCACACCGCAGACGATTACGGTTACGGCCATTGATGATTTTCTCGTCAACGGCAATCGGACGTTGACGATTTCCCATGTCGCAGGCGGCGCTCCGGAGTACATCGGCGTCAGCAGGCCTGTCGCCATCACGATTATCGATAATGAGACGCCGCCGCCCGGACCCGGACCTGGCCCAGGCTCGAAACCTGGCGCGGGAACCGAAGGCTCGTTCATCGGCAGTAAGCCGTCTCCCGTCGCAGCGGGCGGCGGAAACATGGGCGGCGAAGGCAGCTTCGGGCGCAGTATCAAACGGCCCGCCGATGGGTCGCTGCTCGGGCCCTATGTGGTGCGCGATGGCAAACGAACGCAGGTCCGCGCGGGCAACGTGCTGCCCACCGCCACGAAAATGATGGTCTTCAACAGCGCTCATAGCCGGGCGACGCCAGAGTCGGCAGACTGGAGTCTTGCGGGCATCATGATTCTCACGGGCCTTGGCGTCGGCCTCGGCTTACCGCTGGCTTATGGCGCGTACAAGCATCTGGCGTAAACTTTGGGTTTTGTCCGAGCCTGAGCGCCAGTGAGGGGCACGCGCGGCCCTTCGCTGGCGCTCAGTTTCGGACGTGGCACCAATCCCAAACCTCGCAACGCCTATTTCCCCGTGAACTTTCCACGCTCGTCCGTACTCTTATTCGGCATGAGCCAAATCATTCAAATCGACGGTTCGCTCGGCGAAGGCGGCGGGCAGGTTCTGCGCACGAGCCTCGCGCTGGCGCTGCTCCTGGGCAAGCCGTTTCACCTTCGGCACATTCGCGCGGGCCGGGCCAAGCCGGGGTTGCAGGCGCAACATCTCATGAGTGTGCAGGCGGCGGGACGCATCGGCAAAGCGAATCTCCGCGGCGCCAGCCTCCGCAGCACCGACCTCACCTTTGAGCCTGACGACATCCAGCCGGGCGAATATTGCTTCACCATCGGCACCGCCGGCGCGACCGCGCTTGTGCTGCACACAATCTACCTTCCGCTTGCATTGGCCAAAAGCGCGAGCCACGTCGTCATCGAAGGCGGGACTCATGTCATGGCGGCGCCGTGCTTCGACTTCCTTCGGCAGACTTGGGGGCCGTATCTGCGCTCGCTGGGCATCGCCGTCGATTTGCGCCTGGATCGCGTCGGCTTCTACCCACGCGGCGGCGGTCGCCTTGAGGCGCACATCAAGCCGGCCAGCGAGATTCTTGGTTTCAACGGGCTGACGACGCCGACTATCACAGACGCCGTCGTCCATGTCGGCATCGCTGGCTTGCCCGATCACGTCGGCGATCGGCTGGCGGAACGCGCGGGTGCAGGGCTGGTTGAGCTTGGGCTGAACGTCACGACGCAGCGCGAGCGCTGGACCGGCGGACCCGGCTGCATGGTCGGCGCGACGTTGCCAACGCAACCGGCGGCGACGTTTTTGTTCGCGCTTGGCGAGAAAGGGAAATCGGCGGAACGTGTGGCCGACGAATTGGTGACGCAGGTACGCGCGTACCTACAAGTGCAGCCGATCGGCGTGGGCGTCGATGAACATAGCGCGGATCAGTTGCTGCTGCCTTTGGTTTTCGCGAAGGGGCCGTCACGATTTCGCGTGGCCCGGGTGTCGTCGCATTTGCTGACGAATATCGCGGTGATCGGCTATTTCTGCGAGCGTCAAATAACCTGCGACGCGCCGGAGGGCGAGCCGGGCGTGGTGACGGTGGAGTGAAGTGGATTTCCGCTTGCGGCTTAGCGCTCAGGTGGGACGATCCGAGCGCTAAGCCGCAAGCGGAATACGAATCCGCTACGATTTGATTGCTGGCGTGTCGCGCCAGAGCCAGCGCATGGAGTCGGGGAGGATGGCGCCGCCGTGTTTGCCGTTATGGCCTCCGTCGCCCCAGACGGTTTTGTGGTCGTACTTCTTGAACTTGAGAGCGGATTCCATTTGGAGATTGCCCAGCCACCAGTTGCCTGCGGGGTTATCGAGATCGTTGGAGCCGTCTTGCAGGAAGACGCGGATGTTTTTGTTCGGCGCTTTGCGGACGATGCCGGGGTAGCGGTCGCCGCCGCGGATGTTGGCGTAGCTGCCAATGTGGCTCAGGACTTTGCTGAAGAGGTCAGGGCGTTCCCAGGCGGCGGTGAAGGCGCAGATGCCGCCGGATGACGCGCCGCCGATGCCTCGGCTTGCCGCGTCGGTGCGCAGTTTGTACTTCTTGCTGACTTCGGGCAGGATTTCTTTTTCGAGGAACTCGACATATTGGGGCGAGAGCGTGTCGTATTCGAAGCTGCGGTTGCTGCCGCCCTTCTTGGGATCTTTGCCTGCGAAGACGCCGGGGTTGATGAAGATGCCGATCATCACCGGGATTTCTTTTTTGTGGATGAGGTTGTCCATGACGATGGTCGCTCGGTAACTGCCTTTGGGGCTTTGGTATCCGCCGCCGTCCTGGAAGACCATTACGGACGCCGGTTCCTTGCCGTTGTATTGTGCGGGCACGTAGACCCAGCAATCGCGTACCGTGCCGGCGAAGATTTTGCTTTCCCATTTGAACGTCGTGACCTCGCCCTTGGGCACGCCGGGCTGTTCCATCGAATCGGGGCCGAGCGTGTAGTCGTCCTTGGCGACGGCAGCGGTGAATAGTGACGTGAAAAGCACAGCGATTGCGAGCAAGCGTTTCATCAGCGGGAATCCTCTCAGTTCGGCGATCTTGGAAAGTGCGGTAAGCCTCGGGGCAGCAACGTGTCGCCATCTTATCCCAGCCCTTCGGCGATGCAAGTAGCGAGGCGCTGTTGCTGATTTTTCCGAATGACATTTTCCCTCTTGTAGTTGGTTCAAAATAGGGTAAAGTGACATTTCTAATTCCAGCCAATTTTTGATTGCCTGCCTGTTCCCTTCAAGGAGCCTGCTATGAAGGATCCTCGCCGAAAGGGTTTTACGCTGATCGAGCTTTTGGTGGTGATCGCGATTATCGCCATTCTCATCGGGTTGTTGGTACCAGCCGTGCAGAAGGTGCGCGAGGCTGCGTCACGCCTGCAGTGCGGAAACAACTTGAAGCAGATGGCGCTGGCGTGCCAGAGCTACCATGACGCGAATAAGCGTTTTCCCTATGGCCGACGCTATGACAAATGGGACACATACACCTGGACCCAGCTGATATTGCCGTTCATGGACCAGATGCCGATCTATGAGAATTACTGGACACTGAACTCGGCGCCGTACTCGACGGCCATTCCGGGTCCAAACGGGCCGATCGGCGATAATCCGCGGATGCGGACGGCACGCACGACATTGATATCGATGTACAATTGTCCTACCAACAATGCCATCGTCAGTAATGAGATTGGGACGCTGGCGTTTGGATTTTACCGAGGCAACTATCGCGGGTGCACCGGTTCGGGCGACATGTATGGCACCGCCACAGACGCCACCACCGGCCCGTGGGGCCTCGGCATTTTCGGCGTCAGTTCTGGGCAAAGCACGGATGCCAACGCGACCGTGCAGAGCCGCAAGCTTACCTTGGCCATGGTTTCCGATGGCTCATCGAACACGGTGCTCCTCTCGGAAGGCCTGATGAGCAACATCATGCCCGGCTGGGGCGGACCGATGGGAGAGATCGTGTACGGCAACATGGCCGGGGCGCTTTTCTCGACGAGTACAACTCCGAACTCCGCGACGGCAGATCGCGTTTTCGGTCCCTGTCCCCAAACTCTCGGTGACACGGAGTACAGGGCGCCATGCAGCTCAATTGGCGGCGCCGCCTGGTTTTCTCAATCGGCCGTCGGCGCTTTCGCGGCGGCACGGTCCACCCATTCGGGCGGCGTAAATGCCGCCTTTGGCGACGGAGCGGTACGGTTCATTGACAATACCATCAATCTCGCAACCTGGCGCGCACTCGGCACCGTGGCAGGCGGCGAGGCCGTATCCCTGCCGTGATCTTCGTTTTGGTGTGTTTGCGCCACACACGAAGTAAGTGGTCCAACGACGCCGCGATCGTTGATTCAAACCACTTTCTGCGAGCGTGGCCCTGACCTGGCTTGCCCGGCTAACGAGAACTCCCATGCTGCGCGTTTTACTGCTCCTGCTCTGCTCTGTGGGAATCGGCTGCGGTGGGACGATCACGGTCTCCGGCGACGTAACCTACGACGGAGTTCCAGTGGAGAACGGCCGCATCGACTTCATCCCCGTCGATGGAAAAGGAACCAGTGCCAGCGGATCGATCAAGGCGGGGAAATACAAGGTGACAAGCGCAGCGGCGGGTGAGCGGATCGTGCAGATCACGGCGGTCAACGACGTGGCTGTGCCGCGTTCAAACGAAGACCTGGCAAAAGAATGGGAGGCCTATCGAGCCAAAGGGATGGAGCCGCCGAACGAATCCGCCGATCGTATCCCGCCGAACGCCGTGGGCAACAACCAAACGGTGGAAGTGAGGACGGGAGTGCAGGAATACCACTTTCACCTACGAAAGCCTGCAAAAAACTAAAAAACGAACACGCTGAGATTTTTCTCTTGCCAATGAATGCCTGAAGGCGTTAGACTGCATCATCCTCTCATATTTTCTTCATCACGAAACGGTGGCTCATGCGCACTCCACGGCGAGTCGGCTTTACGCTCATCGAATTGTTGGTCGTCATTGCGATCATCGCAATCCTCATCGCCTTGCTGGTTCCAGCGGTGCAGAAAGTCCGCGAAGCCGCGGCACGCACTCGCTGCCAAAACAACCTGAAGCAAGTCGGCCTGGCGGTTCACAGCTATCACGACCAGCACAAATTCATACCTTCCGCCTACACGGCTGCAAACCTCGAACCGGGTTGGGGCTGGGCAGCTGCCCTGTTGCCGCATGTCGATCAAGGTGCGCTGCATCAAGCGCTTGCCGTTGCCACAACACCGTTCGGCGCCGTCGGCGGAGTACCCGTTACTTGGGCCTTGGCGACGCCTTTGACACAATCGATTCTTGCGGTGTATCGTTGCCCGAGCGACGTCGGTACGGAACTGAATTCCGAGCGAGGTGATTTCGGTACCGCGAATTACCGTGCTATTTCCGGTGCGACGACCTTCCCATTTTTTGCGGTTAACCAAGACATGGGTGGTGTCATGTTTCAAAACAGCAAAATCAGGATTTCTCAGATCAGCGACGGGACCTCGAACACGCTCTGTGTCGGCGAGTGTATTTTGGATATCACCGATCCCGCCAAGCCGAAACGAGCGGCGATCTGGGCGGGCATGCGTGGCCTCAACGGCAGCATCTGGATCAGCGATGTCATGTGGTGGGTGGATGACGTCACGGCGACCATCAATGGCCCGGCGCCGCAGGCGTTCAGCAGCAAACATGGCGGCGGGGCGTTCTTCCTCTTCTGCGACGCCACCACGCGCTTTGCCAACCAGAACGTTAATCCGGCGATCGTCAAAAATCTCGCGGGTCGGGACGATGGCGTCACCGTTCCCGTGGAAGCTCTCGATTAACTGATACAATCTTCATATGAGCAACACTGCAGTCGCGCCGCTTGGCGCCCCGCCGCGCAAAGTGCATTTTCGCCGAGCGATTCGCAACTTGGTGCGCGCCTATCGCACCATTTTTACTCTAATCATTCTGGTTGTCGGCGGCTGGGCGGCGCTGGATCTGTTTCGCTGGCGCGAACTCGACACCTACGCGCGCGTGCTCACCGTTATCCAATTCGCCGCGGTCGCCATCGCGATCCTCGTCTTACGCTTCGTTGAACGCCCTCTTCTGCGTGAGTTGCGTCTCGCACGTCGCGGCGTCGTCGTCATTGGCGAAATCGTCTCGGTTACGTTGTCGAAGCGCCGGCGTGCGTTCACTCAACTCACCTATCGCTATCGCGTCGAGGGCGTGGCCGAACCGATCGTCGTCACCTGTCGGCTTCCCAAACGCATCCGCCCGGAAAGTCTCACGCCCGGGACGGCTATCGAGGTGCTGCACGACCCCGCCAAGTCGCGCGTTTCCAAGCCCCGGCTCGCGATGGACTTCGTGGAATTTACACCGGCAGCGGCCAAATAGCCCGCCAGTCATGCCGGGTTTACCGTCGCACCCGCTCTAAATGGCGGGCTATTTGGAAAACGAAAAAAGCCTCTCGATAATTGAGAGGCTTTTTCACGAATAACGAGGACGACGGGGCTCGAACCCGCAACCTCCGGCGTGACAGGCCGGTGCTCTAACCAATTGAGCTACGTCCCCTTCTGTTGTTCCGTCAACGAATAATAACACTTCGTGGAATTGTCACCAATTCCAGATAGAAATCATAGCAACTCGACGACGCGCAGCAAGCTGAAAGCGAAAAGATTTCCAGAGGCAGCTATCAGCTATCAGCCAGAAAAGATTACTAACTTTTTGCTGTGGAATGCAGATGGCTGGCTGAAAGCGGATAACTGAGAGCTGAAAGCTCAGGCCGTTGCCGATTCCTTCGCACTTAGAGTATGGAGCGGTGGGAGCGTGCGGAGGTTCGGCCAAAGCACGACGGCAACGGCGACCACCGTGAGCGTTCCGACTCCGCCGCCTACCACCGCTGGTACCAATCCGAACCACTCCGCCGTGATTCCCGACTCAAACGCGCCCAGTTGATTCGTCGATGAAATAAAGACCGAGTTGACCGCGCCGACTCGGCCACGCATGTCATCGGGCGTCAACATTTGCATGAGCGTCCCACGGACGACGACGCTGATGTTATCGAAGGCGCCTGTGAGAAACAGCATCGCAAACGAGAGGTAATAGTTCGTCGATAGGCCGAAGCCGATCGTCGCCAAACCGAACGCAACGACGGACCAGATCAGCGCGAGGCCCGGCCGGGCAAGCGGCGGGCGGTGTGCGAGATAAATTGCCATTGCGAAGGCGCCGAGCGAGGGTGCGGCTCGAAGGATGCCGTAGTTGATTCCGTCCACGTGCAGCACGTCCTGGCAGTAGGCAGGCAGCAATGCCGTGCAACCGCCGAGCAGGACGGCAAAGAGGTCGAGCGTAATTGCCGCCAAGAGCAACTCCGTCCGCCAAACGAAGGCGATACCTGCCAACAGCGATCGCAGGGTGCGCGGCTCTGTCGAGCGTGTCGCTTCGCGCGGTTCGATCCATGCGACCATGCAGATGCAGATGCACAACCCAGCCACAGTAGTAGCGTAGGCCGCGGTCGGATAACCCACGAGTAGCCCGCCGATCGCCGGCCCGGTCGTCGTAGCGATTTGCCAACCACTCGATACCCACGTCACGGCATTGGGCACGGCCACCGTCGGCACAACCAATGACAAGAGTGAGGCCCGCGACGGCATCCCGATCGCGCGACTCACGCCGGCAAGCGCAAGGAAGACGAACACTAATTCCACCGGACCTTGATAGTGCGATACCAACGCCAGACCGAGCGATGCCAGGGCCATAAACACATGGGCCAGCATCAGCAGGTACTTTCGGCTATAACGATCCGCCGCCTGTCCCGCGGGTAGGGCGAGTAAGAGCAACGGCAGAAATTGCGCCAGGCCGCCGTAGGCCATCATCGCTGTGGAACCGGTACGCTGGTAGATTTCCCATTCGACGACGGTGAACTGAATCTCGGCGCTCAGTGCCGCCAGGACGTTGCTGGAGAGCAACAAAGAGAAGTCGCGATGCCTGAGCGCGAGATAGGGGTCATGTGCGTCCTGCATGGATGATGCCCTTTTTCCCCGTTTAGCCGCTCGCCTTCGGCGAGCACAGGGCCTCGCGATTGCGTGATTCAGACGATCGCGCGTGTCTGCGCTCGCCGAAGGTGAGCCGCTAAACGAAATCAGGTTTCGCGGAATATCTTATCCCACGAAGCGGCGCATGACGATGGCAGCGTTTTGTCCGCCGAATCCGAAACTCGTTGAGACCGCCGTCTTGACGGGTATCTCCCGCGCGGTGTTCGGCACGTAATCCAAATCGCAAGCCGGATCACGCTGGCTTTGGTTAATCGTCGGCGGAATGGCACCCGTGTAAAGCGTCAGTGCAAGCGCCGCCGCTTCAACGGCACCTGCAGCGCCAATAAGGTGGCCGACCATCGATTTGATCGACGACAAGGGCAAGAGCATCGCGTCGTCGCCAAACACCCGCTTCACCGCCATCGTTTCCATTTGATCGTTCAGCCGCGTGCTCGTCCCGTGTGCGTTGATGTAATCGACGTCTTCCGGATCGACTCTCGCTTCCCGCAGCGATTCCTTGATTGCGCGAGCGGCGCCACGTGCCTCAGGGTCCGGCTTCGTGGCTGCATAAGCGTCGAAACTGCTGCCCAGGCCGGTGACCTCGGCATAGATCGTTGCACCGCGTTTCTTGGCGTGTTCGAGTTCCTCGAGCACGAGTACCGCCGACCCTTCGCCCAACACGAAACCATCGCGTTGCCCGTCGAACGGACGCGATACCTCGGCGGCAGCGCGATCGGATCGGCTCAAGGCGCCAAGCGCGGTGTAGGCCAGAATCAGCAACGGATCGATTCGGCTGTCCGCTCCTCCCGCGAGGACGATATCGGCGTCATCCCGCGCGATAAGGCGCATCGCCTCACCAACGGCTTGCGTGCCGGCGGCGCAGGCGGTCGTGATCGTGCTGTTCGGCCCTTGCGCGTTGAAAGCGAGTGAAATATGGGCCGCCACCATATTCGGCAGATACTTCAGAATCCACAAGGGGAAGAGCGCATTGGATCCGTTTTGACCAAACCGAGCGGTTTCGAGTTTGCCGTCCTCATCGCAAGACGCGACCAGCGACGGCGTAAGTTCCGGCAGATCGATGGGAACCATGCCCGTACCCATGACGACGCCGATTCGGGCTGGATCGAGTTTGTCGAATTCCAATCCGGAATCCTTGATGCCCAGACCCGCGGCGCCGACGGCGAATCGCATGGCGCGCGACATGATCTTCATGCTCTTACGCTGCGACGACGGCAAAAAGGGCGCGACATCGAAATTTTGCACCTCCGCGGCGATCTTGACGGAATGACCGGTCGCGTCGAAGGAACGAATCGGCCCGACGCCGCTTCTGCCGTTCAAACACGCCGACCAGAACGCGTCCTTGCCCACGCCGTTCGGTGCGACGACACCAATGCCTGTGATAACGACTCTACGCATATCCGTATACCCTCTCAACTATTGCTCTGGACATATTGTCCGAACATGATGATTCAACTGATCTTACGGAGAAATCATGCCATGCCTTAAGGAGATGGCAGCCAGGCACTATTCCCCTGATTTTTGTCCGTAATCGATTCAAGCTACCCAGCTACCTCAAATTTACACGGATTTAGGATTGGGCTCAATAGATAATATGGTAAAAATAGGAATAATAGGCATGAAATCTGGCCGGATTCTGCGGGTTCTTCCGCGAAGTGCGTTTGTGTCGATCGGATCGGAATGTCTATACGGTCCGAGCCTGAGCGCCGGCGAGGGGCAGCAAATGGCCCTTCGCTGGCGATCAGGCTCAGATGTGTCAAACCTGCCTGCGCGAAGTATAATTCCACCTGTCCAAATCGCGATGATTACGAACGCTATGGCGAACCGCGCCGAGCCGCGCCAGCCAACGAGTCGAGCGGTTCGGCCGTCGCGTCGATGGTGCTCGGCATAATCTCTCTCGTCATCTTTCCCGGCGGCGACTAAACGAATTCGCAACGTCCCGTCACTGCGGCAATACGAAATTCCCGCCCCGCCTCTCCCCACCCCACGTTCGCATTGGTAAATCAGCAGGGTCCATTCACACACGAGGCTCGCATGGCTCACTTGCCGGATCGCGATACGTTTTTGAAATTGGCGAAGACGCACTGCCTGGTGCCGATCTACCGTCAGCTCGTCGGCGATACGCTCACGCCGGTCGTCGCGTTTCGCAATATCCAGGCCGGCGATTGGTCGTTTCTCTTTGAAAGCGTCATCGGCGGCGAACGGTTGGGGCGCTACAGCTTTCTCGGCGCGGAGCCGTTTCTGCTGTTCCAGGCTTGGGATCGTGCCGTCCGCATCGACGATCTTCGCAATGGCCATACGCGCGAGCTTCATCACGACGACCCGCTCAGGCTGCTCGAAGAGACGCTCACCCCGTACCGCACCGCGCCGACACCCGCTCTGCCACGCTTTTGCGGCGGGGCCGTCGGGTATGCGGGCTACGATACCGTGCGCTATGTTGAACGGCTTGATCACCCGCCGACGGACGATCGCAGCTTACCCGACCTGTGCTTCGCGCTGTACGATCGGATGGTGATATTCGATCACATCAACAAAACGATCCTCGTCGTCGCGCATGCTCATGTCGATCTCGCCAATCCCAATGCGAGCTACGACAAAGCCTGTGCCGAGGTGGACGCGACAGTCGAAAGGCTACGGCGGCGCGATGCCGATCTGCCGCTCTGCGACATCACGCCAGGCGGGCCGGCCACGCGGACGTATGCCTCGAATTTCGGGCCGGGCGCGTTTGAAGGCGCCGTCGAGAAAGCGCAGGACTATATCCGCGCCGGCGATATTTTTCAGGTGGTCTTGAGTCAGCGCTTTGCCACGCCGACGACCGCGAAACCGTTTGACATTTATCGCACATTGCGCGTCGTCAATCCCAGCCCGTTCATGTTCTACCTGTCATGCGGTCCCGACCTGCGGCTCGTCGGCAGTTCGCCGGAGATCATGGTCCGCGTTGAAGGCGACAAGGTCACGATCCGCCCGCTGGCCGGCACGCGCCGTCGCGGCAAGTCCGAGGAGGAGGACCAACGGCTCGCCGACGAGCTTATCAACGACCCGAAGGAACGAGCCGAGCACATCATGCTCGTCGATCTGGGCCGCAACGACGTCGGCCAGGTCGCGCGGTACGGCACGGTGCAACTGAGCGACGTGATGCAGGTGGAGCGCTATAGCCATGTGATGCACATCTGCAGCAACGTGACAGGACGGCTGCGCGAAGGGACGACGTCGTTCGATGCGTTGCGATCGTGTCTGCCGGCGGGAACGCTGAGCGGAGCGCCGAAAGTGCGAGCGATGCAGATCATCGACGAACTCGAACCGCATCGCCGAGGGCCTTATGGCGGGGCGGTCGGCTACGTCGATTTCAGCGGCAACATGGACACGTGCATCGCCCTGCGGACGATGGTGTTGAAGGGACAGACGGCTTACGTCCAGGCCGGCGCCGGCATCGTTGCCGATAGCGTGCCCAGTGCCGAGCGTGAGGAAACCGAAAACAAGGCGATGGGCTTATTGCGAGCCTTGGAGATTGCGGAGACGCAGCTGGGGTGAGAAGGGAATATTTGGGAAAGGTGGTCCAAGCCCATGGGTGAGGTACTCCGAATCCATGGGATGGCGGGGGCATGATCCTATGGGTTCGGAGTGTCTCGCCCATGGATTTCTCACCCCTCCACCACGCTGCGCCAGCGTTGCGGGACGCTGGCCCAGGCTTGCATGTACGTCGCTTCCAACGGCATGCGGATGTAGTGCGTCTTCGTCAAGAACATCGGCATCTCGGTCAACGCCAACCTGACGCGAGTCGGTTCGACATAAGCCCTGATTGGCGACTTCGCGCAATACGACACCATGGTCAGGCGACGGTCGGCGGGCAAGTCAAACGGCGGCTCGCCCAGTTCTTCCCACATCAGCCCATGGATTCCCTGCGGATCGTGCCGAGTCGGCGGAAACGGATCGATCACCACAACACATGGATGCCCTGGCGCAACGCCGCGAGAACTTTGTCCACGAACGATTCGATTTCATCGCGGTTATGTTTGTTTGAAGGCGAGACGATTTCCACAAGCGCCACGATGCGATCACCCGTCGCGTGCCGAATCACGAGCGTTCGGCGTTTCGCCAAATAGAACGCCGCTTCGAGGCTGGCTTCTTGTGACAAATGAACGCGCGGCGGCGCATCGAGGACGGCAACCATACCGTTTCCCGTGGTAAACGGCGAATCGTCAGCGTCGTTCATCGCGGTCACGGTTCGCAATGCCAGCAAGTCCAGCCCGGTGTCGCCTGCGCGTTGCTCGCCGAGCGCGTAGTAGGGGTCTGGAAGTAATCCAGCATTCAGTCGTTCCTTCAGGTGGGTAATCCACGAGTTGTGGAAATCGTGGAACGTCCCGGCAGACACATTGGTCCAATCATGCATAGGCATCGCGTTTACCTCGAATGGCTGGAATTCTTCAGACGGTTGTATTATACGGTATGAAACGCGAAATCTGAGAAGATGAACCACCTGGATTTCCGCTTGCGGCTTAGCGATCGCGTGGCCTATAATACTGCGGGCGCTTGAGAATGTCGCATTTTCATAGCCGGAGCGCCAGCGAAGGGCCGCGTCGTTCCCTTCGCCGGCGCTCCGGCTATGACCGGACAATTTCATCCGCTCGAAGTATACGAGCGCTAAGCCGCAAGCGGAAGAAGGCGAACACAGGGTCGCGGGATAACCAAAGCGCTTGGCGGTTCGTAAATTAACTTGACCGGTTTTCGTCTGGCTCCTGAGTTGCTCATGACCTCCGCTGCTACTACTGCGACTGCGCCGAAACTTGCCGACCGCATGCGTGCGATCGTTGGGCCGACGAACGTGTTGGCCTCGCCCAGCGATCTCGTTGTCTACGAGTGCGACGGCTTCACGATCGAGAAGAACAAACCCGATGTGGTAGTGTTCCCGACCTCGACCGAGCAGATCGTCGCCATCGTCAAAGCGTGCGGCGAGCTTGGCGTGCCGTTCGTGCCACGCGGCGCGGGAACTAGCTTGGCAGGCGGGTGCTTGCCGATCGGCGGCGGGGTTATGATCGCCCTGACCCGGATGAAGCGCATCCTCGAAGTCAACTATCGCGATCGCTATGCCATTATCGAACCGGGCGTCGTCAATCTTTGGCTGACGAACCACATCAAACCGAACGGCTACCACTTTGCTCCCGACCCATCCAGCCAAGGTGCGTGCACGATCGGCGGCAACGTCGCGACCAACTCCGGCGGCCCGCATACACTGAAATATGGCGTGACCGTCAATCACGTCCTCGGCGTCGAACTCGTGCTGCCCGATGGCCGCGTGGTGCAAACCGGCGGGCCGCACGAGGATAATCCGGGCTACGATCTCACCGGCGTCATCGTCGGGTCCGAAGGCACGTTCGGCGTGGCGACCAAAGCGTGGGTGCGCATCACGCGCAACCCCGAAGCGTACCGCACGCTGCTAGGTGTCTTTGAATCGGTGGACGACGCGACGAACACCATCAGCGAAATCATCGGAGCGGGCATCATCCCCGGTGCCTTGGAATTGCTCGATAGCCTCATCCTTCAAGCGGTGGAGGCTGCGTTTCGCTTCGGCTTCCCGCTCGACGCCGGCGCTGTACTCATCATGGAAGTCGATGGGCTTGACGCGGGGCTGGATCAAGATGCCGAGCGCATCGTCGAAATCGCCAAGCGCAACAACGCCCGCGAAGTTCGCCGAGCCAATACCGAAGCGGAACGGCTGCTACTGTGGAAAAGCCGCAAGCAGGCGTTCGGCGCCGTCGGTCGTCTGGCGCCGAGCTACTGCACGCAAGACGGCGTCGTGCCGCGCACCAAGCTGCCGGAGATTTTGCGTTTCATTCGCGCTGTCGGTACGAAGTACAACATCCGGATCGCGAACGTGTTTCATGCGGGTGACGGCAATATCCACCCGATCTTGCTGTTCGACGAACGCGATGCCGATCAGGTCAAACGCGTACTCGGAGCGAGCCATGAGATTCTCGACGAATGCATTCGATTGGGCGGCAGCGTGACGGGTGAGCATGGCATCGGCGTGGAAAAGATCGACTTCATGCCCAAGCTCTTTTCGCCGGAAGATCTGGCGATGATGGTCCGCCTGCGCAGCGCGTTCAATCCGGAAAACCGCTGCAGCCCGCAGAAGATGCTGCCGACCGCCGGGGCGTGCATCGAGCAATCGAAAGCCGGCCGTCATGCGGCGATGTGATCTTCCCTGGATTCCGCTTGCGGCTTAGCGCTCGTATGGCGTCTCTTGATCGCTAAGCCGCAAGCGGAAAATGCACGAGGCCCTATGTCATGATGATCGCGCTGATTCTCGTCGGGTTCATCATGATGACTCTAGGCGTGGCGCTGTTGTTCCTCGGCGAAGTGCCGTTCCTGGGCGGCAAGCGCATCTCGGCCTGGCGTTCACGGCTCATCGGGTTGGTGCAGGTAAGCTCACTGCCAATGGCGCTCGGTATTTGGAAATGCTTGCAATTATTGTTCGGTTCGGACGCTATCGACGCCGGCGTTGTTACCTGGTCGCTGATCGGTGTCTGTTGGTTTGTGACATTCGCGCTCGTGTATCGCGTGATGTTTCCTAAGCGTGTGCCTCGTGCAGGGAAAGGGAAAAGTTCGGCGAGTACAGCCAGCGAACCGTTTCCGTCAACGGCCGGCGAGGACGAACCCGCCACGGCCCCGTTTGGATTCGCGGAGCCGGAACCCGCACGGACGAAGACGGCGCCAAAGAAGAATTCGCCCGCGAAACGTGCGCCGGCGCCAGATGACAATCCATTTAATTTTTCGTGAGGCATTTGCAACGGAGTCAGAGCGACGCACGCAGTAAGTGGTTTGTATTTGTCACTTAAACCACTTACTTCGTGCGTCGCTCTGAAAAAAGGAACCATGCCAACGACAACACATATCGACGGGTTCGGCCCGCTCTCGATGACGACACCGACGACGACCGCCGAGCTTGCTCAGGTCGTCCGCGCGGCCGCTGCGGGATCGACCGCGCTCTATCCTGTGGGCGGCGGCACGAAGCTCGCTCTGGGCACGCCGCCGACGCGCTCGGGCCAAGCCGTCAGCATGCACGGCCTGGCGCGGATCATCGACTTTCCCGCCCGCGATATGACCGTCACCGTCGAAGCGGGCATCACCATCCGCGAACTGCGTGACACGCTCGCCCGTGAAAAGCTCCGCTTGCCGATCGATGTCGCCCACGCGGATCGTGCGACGCTCGGCGGCATCATCGCCGCCAATACCAGCGGACCCCGTCGATACGGATTCGGCACGTTACGCGACTACGTCATCGGCATCAGCGCGCTGAACGACGAAGGCAACGAGTTCAAGGCCGGCGGACGCGTCGTCAAGAACGTCGCCGGCTACGACATTTGCAAACTCCTCACCGGCTCGCTTGGCACGCTCGGCATCATCACCCAGGTGACGCTCAAGCTGCGTCCATTGGCCGAGGAACAGGCGATCATCAGCCTTGCTTGCGATGCCGACAAGGTTGAACAGATTCTCGCGAACCTGCACGGCTCGCGCACTCGCCCGATCTGCCTCGATCTGCTCAATCGCCTGGCAGCGCGACGCGTATTCGAGCAAGCGCATCTACCCGTGCCTGACGCGGCCTGGGTGTTGCTCGTCGGTTACGAAGGCAACGCCGATGCGGTTAGCTGGCAGGTGCAGCAGCTTGTCAAAGAGGTCGGCATACTTGCGAAACTGGAAGCTCGCGTCGATTTCACTGCCCAGCCGCTCTGGGACGCGCTTGTGGAATTTGCCGATCGACCCGGCGACGAACTCGTGCTGAAATCGAGCATGCTGCCGAGCGCTGTTGCCACGTTCTGCTTGAACGCCGACCGCGACGGCGCAGCGTTACGGGCTCACGCCGCCAATGGCATCGTGTATGGGCACTGGTCCGCCGATGCAACGCTCGATTGCGCTGCCGAGACGCTCAAACGTTGGCGCGAGAGTAGTGGGACGATTATTACACGCTGCCACAGCGAATGGAAGCGAACGCTCGATGTTTGGGGCCCGCCGCGAAATGACGCCTGGCTGATGCGTGAAGTGAAAGCAAAGTTCGACCCGAAGAATATCTTCAACCCAGGGCGATTCGTGGCTGGTATCTGATGTGGAATTCCAGGTTTCACGCAAAGGCGCAAAGAAAGACCTCAACAAGGTTGATTGTCGACCTTCTTCTTCGCGCCTTTGCGTGAGCCTCTTATTACGTTCGTGTCGGAGTACCTGAGAAAATGACTGCAACTGTCGATTCCCCCCGCATCTCGCTCCCCGTCACACCGGCTAAACACGACGCCGGCATCGACTACGAGCTATTCCTCGACTGCGTCCACTGCGGCCTGTGTACCTCCGCGTGCCCGACGTACCTCGAGCTGGGCGACGAAAACGATGGCCCACGCGGGCGCATCTACCTGATGCGCGCCGTGACCGATGGCCGAATCGAACTCGACGATGCCGTGAAAGGGCACCTCGACCTGTGCCTCGATTGTCGAGCGTGCGAGTCGGCGTGCCCATCGGGGGTGCAGTATGCCAAGCTGATCGAACCGTTCCGCATTCATATGCACAAGATCGGCGTGAAAAAGGAACACCTCAGTTGGCTGCAACGAATGTTGCTCTTCAATCTTACGCCGTACGCGGGCCGAATGCGGCTCGCCTTGGCCCCGGCGCGGTTGGCGCAATGGACGGGCATCGACAGCTTGATGACCAAGCTCGGCATGTTCAACCTGCTGCCCAGTTCACTGCGGCAGATGCACGAGATGCTGCCGCCGCTGAAAGCCCATTACGGCTCGCTGCCGGAGGTGCTGCCCGCGGAAGGCCCGCGCCGCGCCCGGGTTGCCCTGTTCACCGGTTGTGCGGCCGACGCGATCTTTCCGGAGACGAACTACGCCACCGCGAAGGTGCTGCAAAAGAATGGCTGCGAAGTGTGGATCCCACGCAAGCAAGGCTGCTGTGGCGCACCACACTATCACTCCGCGCTCGAAGAACCCGCCAAACAATTCGCCCAGCAGAATTGCGACGCCTTCCTGCCCGACGGTAGTCCGGTCGATGCGATCATCGTCAACGCCGCTGGCTGTGGCGCGATGCTCAAGGACTACGGGCATTTGTTCCATGGTTCTCCCCAAGAGGAGAAGGCGGCATTGTTCGCCAAGAAGGTCAAGGACATCAACGAGTTTCTGATCGAACTCGGCCCGATCCAGCCGATGCATCCGCTGAAGTTGAAGGCGACCTATCACGACGCCTGTCATCTGTGTCATGGCCAGCAAATCCGCAAGCAGCCGCGACAACTGCTGGAGATGATTCCCGAGTTGCAATTGACAACGCTGAACGAAAGCGAAATTTGTTGCGGCGCTGCAGGCAGCTACAACCTGACACAGCCGGAGATGGCCGAGCGCCTGGGTGAACGCAAGGCGAAGAACGTGCTGGACACCAACGCCGAGGCCCTCTTCGTGAGCAACTTCGGCTGCCAAATCCAGCTCGGCCGTTACCTGCGCGACAAGAAGCCCAGCCTGACGATCGCGCATCCGATCGACGCCCTGTGGGCGAGTTACAACGGCGAAAAGTTGTAGGTGCGTTCCATGGAATCGTTGACAATCCCAATGTGCCGGTAAACTTGCTACAATAGCTACAGATTACCCAGCTTCACATTGGGAGGAATAACATGAAATTTCGCGTTTTCGCATTCGCCTTCGTCGCCTTGGCCGGGCTGATGCTCTCTGCCGGCGCCGTTCAGGCCAACGGTGGGTTTACGTTCGGCATCGGGTTCAATAACGGCATCGGACACAAGCCGTATTACGGGCCGACCTACCCGCAGGCTCACTATGGACCGTACTACTATGGCCCATATTATTACGCACCGCGTGTGGTTTACGCCCTGCCGGCGGTTGTGGTTGTGCCGGTTGTGCCGCTGGCGACGGTTGTCGTGCCGCCGGTGACTTACGTGCAACCCGCGACCTATGTCGTGCCGATTCCGGCGGTTGCCAGTCAGCCGGCCACGATCGTCGTGCGGCTTGCGGACCCCAGCGCCCACGTCTATTTCGATGACACTCTGACACAGCAGACCGGTCTCGAACGCCGGTTCCACACGCCGCCGTTGGCTTTCGGCGCGAACAATTCCTACACGATACGAGCCGTTTCGCCATCGTCGGGTTTTACGCTTGAACAACGTGTCCGCGTCACGCCGGGGCAGTCGATCGTCATTGACTTTAATCGCGGCGGTTCCGAAGGGCTGCCCGCGCCGCGTTGATGCTTCGATCCGATTCTCGAAATAATCTTTGAACCAATGCGCAAGCATGGGTTCTTTGCTGCGCTTTCATGGCAACCAGCCGATGCGGTCGGAACATCGAATACTTTTCGCAAGTGTGCCTTGTTCGATACCGCAAAAACAATGTAGAATATTCACAGATGTGAATAATTATCGCTCAGGTGCCCTGTTTAGGAGATGTGGATATGAAAGCAACACGATGGTCCTTGATCGCCTTCTGTAGTTTTGCGTCGGTGCTGATGATCGCCGATCTCGCACAGGCCCAAGTTCGCATCATCGTTGGCGTCGGGCCACGCGGCGGTTATCCTTACGGACGGTCGTACTACGGCTCATTGCCCTACTACGGCTCGCCGCGCTACTACTACCCGAGCGGCGTGATTGTCTCGCCATCGATTATCATACCGAGCACGCGAGTGATCGTGGCTCAGCCGGAAGCGACGATCATTTCGTCGTCATCTCCCGCCGGCGGTGCGACCATTCGCGTCCTTCTGCCTGATCCGAATGCCCAGGTGCAATTTGACGGCAACCCGACCCGGCAAGTCGGCACGGAACGCATGTTCCACACCCCGCCGCTCGCAGCTGGCGCCGCCAACACCTACCGCATCCGCGCGACCTGGAACGGCCCCGGCGGAACACTTGCTCAGGAACAAGTCGTCCAGGTATCGCCTGGCCAAACCGTCATCGTCGATTTCACCCGCGCCGCCCCCGGCTCGGAAGGCGTCCCGCTGCCCAGGTAACGACGCTCGCACGCAAATCAATCACAGGTCTTGTCGCAGTCGCGTCAGAGCCGCGCACGCAGTAAGCGGTTTGAGATGGTCAAACCGCTTACTGCGTGCGCGGCTCT
>CAMAUE010000092.1 GCA_945861245.1 Singulisphaera sp. GP187 | reverse complement strand
AGCTGGCTCCGACGCTTCGCCATCACTCTCCTGAAGCGTCATCCCAAGAAAGACAGTCTCCGCGGCAAAATGGTTTCATGCATGGCCAGCACCGCGTTTCTCACGGAAGTCCTATCGCTGACACAAGTTTGATATGCGCTGGCCGTGTTCAAGACGCCGATCCCCACAGGGAACTATCGTGTCGCGGTCGAACCGGTCCCCGGCGACGCGACCAAGGGTGTCAACGTCCCCGCGCGTTACCGCAACGAAGGCACGTCAGGCCTGTCGGTACAGGTTGACGCGGGCAATAATTCTGTGAATCTCGAAATCGTCAACTAACCTCAAGAGAAGCACAATCCGCAGAGCCGGAAACCTAAGCGACGGTCAATAAAATATCGTTGCTTGCTCCCGGCTCTGTTGTCAACAGCCGTTCCAGCAATCGCTCCACATCGTTTTCCACTTTCAGCAATTCGCGGTTCTTTTCCTTCACAAAATCCTCGGCGATCGCGCGATCGATCCAGGCCAACAGCGGATCGAAGAAGCCGTTGACGTTGAGTATTCCTATAGGCTTGGCGTGAAAGCGCAACTGTGCCCAGGTGAGGATTTCGAACAGTTCATCGAGCGTGCCGAATCCGCCGGGCAATGCGATGAACGCGTCCGATAGTTCCGCCATGAGCGCCTTGCGATCGTGCATGCTTTCGACGATGCGTAGATCGGTGAGCGATGCATGCGCGAGTTCGCGATCGACGAGCGATTGCGGGATGACGCCGATCGTCTCGCCGCCGGCCTCGCGCACGGCATCGGCGAGGACGCCCATCAGTCCGACATGTCCGGCCCCGAAAACGAGGCCCAACCCGCGCCGCGCCATCGCTCGGCCCAGGTCGCGAGTCGTCTCAGCATAAATCGTCGCGCTGCCGACGCGCGAACCACAGAAGACGCATATCCGCTTCATAAGTATTTACCTTTACTCGACGCTGCTTGGATGCGTAAGATATAGTCGTCAACCGCGCATCGCGGAGTTGTCCCCAAGCGAAATGCCGAGTCTGCCATGGGCGAAAATGAAACGTTCTTCACGTCCTTCTTCAAAGAACACAGCGGCGAGTTGCTGATCTTTGGGTTGATCCTCTTCATCCTGATAACGCTCCTGATTGCGTTGCCTCAACTGCTGCGTGCGAACCTGCGCAAAGCCGAATTCTCTCATTTAGAGCGGATGAAGGCGATCGAGCGCGGTATGCCTCCCACGCAAGACGACGACAAAAGCCGGCTGGCGAGCCGTATCGCCGTGCTGGTGCCGATCATCGTGATGATCTCCGCCGCCACGGTGACGAGCTTTCTCGTCGTCTACAAATCGGAAAATGTCTTCGCGGTGTCGCTGGGCATCTGGGTGGTCGCGGGGGTCGTGTCACTTTCGGCAGTCACCGGCGGCGTTGCCCTTTTGGGCCGACTGACCAACACCCAGCCCGAGGAAGAAGAGCCCGTCGAGGAAGAGCCGAAAGATTCGTCATACACGCGGTGAAGCCAACGGAGGAAGCACGCAATGAAAAATCAACCATAGACGACCGAGACCGCGGTGCGGAGATCGAAGGCACGCAAAACACAGTGTACGATGTCATGGATTACTACCTCGACGGCTGGCCAGCGGGCCGCATCGCAAACGGGTTGTCGCAACGCACAGAAGGCATTCAGGCCGCCATCGACTATCGAAGCCCATCGCGCCGAGCTACTGTTCCCCTGCCGCGAATGTGTCCCAATTCGGCTCGGTTTGCTTGTCACCACGAACCTTTGCTGTGTTTGATGACATTTGAACTTCCCCACCTTAGAGTTCAACTTTACCTTGGCAGTTACTTCTTCCGCGGCGATTGCAACATGAAATATTCATGCACTTGTTGAGCGATTCTGCCGATGACGATGTTGCCGGCGTTGTCGTCTTTGTACGATTTATCGTCGTTGTCGGCGGTGAGTACGCAGATGGCGACGGGGCCAGTCGGGAGGTACAGGATGCCGGCGTCGGTGCGGGCGTCGCTTACGGTTCCGCTCTTGTGCGCGATCGTCAGCGATTCGGGCAAGTAGCGTTTGAGCTTCAATTTATCGTCGCATTTCTTCATGTGGCCGAGCATTTCCTTGCAGACCTCATGGCTGACGACATTGCCCTGATGAGCTTTTTCGAGCAGCATTAGCGTTTCACGCGCCGTCGTGGAGCCGAGGCCGAATTTCTTGGTGCGATCGGGATTGAGCGAGGTTTTGTTGCCGAGAAACACCTTGGCGTTGATCTTGGTTTGCGTGAAACCCCAGCTTTCCATCCGTTTGTTCGTAGAGGCGAGTCCGATATGATCGAGCACCATGTTAGTCGCGGAATTGTCCGAGAACACGATCATGAGCCGAGTGGCGTCGCGCAGCGAGAAAGTCGCGCCGTCGCTGAAGTGATATGTCAGGATGCCGCTGCCGGGGACCATGTCGGCTTTGCGCAGCGTCAATTTGTCATCAAGTCGCACTCGCTTCTCGGAGACCTGCAGATAGACTTCGAGCATAATCATGAACTTGATCAGGCTCGCGGTCGGCATCTCTACGTCTTCGTCGAAGTAGAACGACTCACCCGAATCGAGATGCTTGACCGCGACGGCAACCTTGCCGCGATGAGCGCTGACGAGCGGCAGGATGCGATCGGCGAGCGATTTCTCTTGCCCATGTACCGCCACGGGCAGATAGATGGCCAACAAGCTTGCGACAATGATGCGTCGAAACATTGCTATCTCCGCTTCTTCTTCGTGCGACGTTCAATTCGGCGAAACAGCTTCTTCAACGGCAGCGAAAAGCCCGGTAGCACGCCGCCGCCGTCCAGTGTGTCGTCGATCGTCAGCGTCTGCTTGGCGTTACGTCCTGTATACACCGTGATCGTCTCGGTCCTGGTTTCCACGTCCCAGACGAGGCAGACGCCAGCCTCGAAATAGTCGTCTAGCTTTAATTCCATTTCCTGCTTCGTGTTGCTTTTGCTAAGCACTTCGACGGCGAGTTCAGCCATGACATCGATCGCCCAATTCTCAGGAACGTCAAGGTCCGGGAGCCGATCCCAAGAAATGAAGCCGGTATCTGGGAACCGGATTCGCCCAGGCTTGACGCGGATAGGTGCGTCAGGACTATAAGCGATGCCGAGATCATTTTCGTCCAGATAATTCCAAATATGCTGAACCATGACGGACGCAAGCGTCGATTCCCAGAACCCCATTGGTTTCTCCACAAGAATGCCATCAATGAGTTCGCAGATGCGCTTTCGCGGCGATTCTAGCAGGCGAAGCACATCTGCCTCCGTGGCCGATCCGAATGAGGGCCCGAATTGCACGCGATCCAGTGGCACGTTGCCGAGCCGATCCAGTAACTCAGCCAAGTTCTCCGGAACCTCACGCGACGGCGTTTTTTTTGGTCGTTTGGCGATGGTAGCGGCCATTGATTCTTGCCTCTTAATTCGTTTCGGGACGCGGTCGAAATTCGCGACTTCGTTGGCCTATTATACAGCATACTTGTGCCTCAATTTATCCAGAAACCGCTTACTATCCGCGGTGACGGCCCAGGCGTCGGGCCAAAAGCAAAGATCGACGCACCACCAGTCGTTCGGCACGCCGCACGCCAGCAACTCCGGCATCAGTTGGTCGAAGTTGAGTACGCCCTGGCCGAACGGCGCGTGCGTGCTGGTGTTGTGGTTGTTGAGCGTGCTATCAGAGTCGATGAAGTGCAGGTGGGTGATCTTGCCCTTGAGCTTTTGCAACAACTCCAACGCGCCGCCGGGCAGCGTCTCTTTCTCGCCGATCTGATTGGCGCCGACCGCGGCACACATATGCGCATGGCAGGTGTCATAGAGAGCGCCGAAATTCGGGTTGCCCAGGCCGCGCACGGCGTCGATCAGGGCGATGATCTCCGACGGTTTGTTGATTGGAAAGCCAGGCTCGAACTCCCAGCAGATCGTGACGCCGTGGTTCGCCGCCAATTTCGCGCAACGATCAAAGCCGACGACGCAGCGGTCGAACAGGAGCTTCGGTTCGATGCCGAGCTCGTTCACGCGCGTGATCGGCTCGACCGTATCGACGCGGATCGTCTTGATGCCGAGGTCTTCCGCGAAGATCACGTTCTTCTCGAACGCAGCCAGGAACGGCGATGAATCGTCAACGCTCCACAGTTTCTGCGACCAGAGATCAGCGGCCAGCGCGGAGAAATCGAGCCGATGATCGACGACCATCTTCCGCAGCTTTTGGCGTTTCTCCTTGGTATCGTGGCTCTCCGGATTCGGATGCGGCGCGAACCCGCCAAGCTCGATGCCCTGATAACCCAGGTGCATCAATTTATGCACGAGCGTGTGAAAATCGTTGGTCGGCTGGTCCTGATTGAACAAATAGGCCCAGCTACCAATGGACAGCTTTTTCATTTTTTTCCTTTCGCGTGTGATTCGCCGATGGCGGCTTAGCGCTCACCCGGCGAGTACCAAGCGCTAAGCCGCAAGCGGAATGACCGATTGAGGTGGTCGCAATTTGCAACCACCTCCGCTATTTTTCCTATCGAAATGACTCGTGAGGTGGTCACAATTTGCGACCACCTCATGATTCCGCGCTCGCCGAAAGCGAGCGGCTAAACGCCAGCCGGTCTGCCGTTCACCGTCGTTGCCATCGTCGGCGTTTTCATCAGCGTTTGATAGATGACGCAGTAGCGCTTTGTCAACTTAACGAGCGTGTCGATCTGTTCCGGCGGCGCGTCGGTGTCGAGTTGGAACGACAGGCGGATTTCCTTGAAGCCGATGTCAACGTCTTTGGCCACGCCGAGAGTGCCGCGAAAATCGAGGTCGCCCTCGGCTCGTATGACGCCGGTACGGATCGGGATGTTCATTGCCGAGGCGACGGCGCAAAGCGTGACGCCGGCGCATCCGACGAGCGCTTCGAGCAGCATGTCGCCGGTGCACGCGAATGTGCCGTCACCGCCCGCCGCCGGGTGCAGGCCGGCTTCGATCGGACCGCGTGGCGTGCGGACGACGCAGCTGACTTTCTCCAGGTCGATCGCGCCTTCGACGACCATCGTTTTCAAAGCGGTCGCTGGCGCCTGGCGATATTGGTCTTTCAACGGCGTTTGCATGGCACGCAACTTGTCAGCGTTCATATTTCTGAACTCCACAATTGATTGGATTTATGGTAATGTATCGTTATACTTCGCACGGTTGGAATTGTCGCTTTTCCGAACCGATCAAAACATTTCCGAGCCGCGACCGTAAGGGAGCGGCCGACGATATGTTGTGCGGATGTTGTCGGCCGCTCCCTTACGGTCGCGGCTCGGAAAAGCGTCAAGCTCGTCCGTCAGAGGTATGGCCGCTGCGACTCGTGGGGATGCGGGTCTAGCGAATGGCTTTTTCGATGGCCCATTCAAAAGGAATGCACCATGTCAAACATCGCTGGACGATTGCTAATTGCCAGGCCCACACTTCAGGACGGTTTCTTCGGTCGCGCGGTGATCCTCATGCTGCAGCATGGGCCGGAGGGGGCTTTCGGATTGGTGCTGAATCGCCCCGCGAAGACGAAAGAGCTTCCGTTTAGCGTTTACGTCGGCGGACCGTGCAACATGGACGGCCTGCTGATGATCCACGGTTGCGACGAGTGGTTTGACGACAGCGACGACAAACCGCCGCAGGTTTGTCCCGGCGTCTACTTGGCCACCGCCGACCAATTCGAGAAAGCAACGGAGTCCAGCGACAGCGACCCGCAACGATTCCGCATCTTCACGGGCTACGCTGGTTGGGGGCCGAAACAACTCGAAGGCGAGATGGAACAAGGCTCATGGGTTGTCGTGCCTGCCGACGGCAACGTCATCTTCGGCATCGACGTGCAGGAACTCTGGGAACGCCTCGCGCCGATGACGATGCCGAAGCCGAGCATGAATTGAATGGCTCACGGCAGCGGATTGCGGGCGAATATCCATTCTTCAATCGGATCGCCGGCGATGAGGTGCTCGTTCACGAGGCGATCGATCTTATCCACCGTCATTTCGTGATACCACACGCCTTCGGGATAAACGACCATCACCGGGCCTTGGCAACAGATACGCAGGCAGCCAGCCCGGGTTCGCTGGCAGACGGCATCGCCCGACGACAGCCCGACGTCTTTCAGTTTCTGCTTGAGCTTCTCCCACGCTGCGTGGCCGACTTCATCGGTGCAGCATTTGTCGCCGACGCAAAGGAAGACGTGCCGACGAATCGCACCGATGCCGATCTTTTTCGCGACGGCATTGAGTTGGTCCTGCTTTTCGGACAACGGAATATCCTTTCCGTTTAGCCGCTCGCCTTTGGCGAGCGCGGCGGTTCGCGCTCGCCAAAGGCGAGCGGCTAAACAAATCTATGCATTACGCAACCGCCGCGAAACCTCGGCGAACGCCAGCACCGTCGCCGTCGCGGCGACGACGCCCAGCCAATCGACAATGCCGAGCGGCTCCACGTTGAAAATGGCGCCGCCGAGAGTGACGATCAACACTTGGCCCGCTGCGACAATACCGGCGATGGTCCAGAACGTCGGATTTTGGCCAACGCGATGGAAGCCGCTTACCTCCGGCGTAAGCGATCGGCAATTGAGCTGGTTCCAGACCTGGAAGAACACGTAGATCGAAAAGAACAAGCTTGCTTGCCGAACGGTATAGTCGCCGACGAGCGGACCGTCTCCCGCGAGAAAACCTCGCTTCATCGCAACCAGTAGGCTGAGCATCACGACGGTGAAGAACCCGCCGGTAATAAAGATGTTCTTGGCCATCTCTGAGGTGATGATATTCTCATCGCGTTTTTTCGGTGGCAGCTTCATGACCCCTTCTCGCGGCGGTTCGGAGCAGAGCGCGATTGACGCCAACGTGTCCATGATGACGTTGATCCACAACAACTGCAACACCGTGAACGGCGCCTTCACGCCGAAAATCAGAATGCCGAGAAACGTGATTGCCAATGCACTGACGTTTATCGTTAGCTGAAACTGCACAAATCGCTGGATGTTTTCATAAAGCGATCGGCCCCAACAGATCGCCTTCACGATGGTCGAGAAGGCGTCGTCGAGCAGCACGATCTTGCTTGCTTCCTTCGAGACCTCCGTTCCCGAAATGCCCATCGAAAGACCGACATCGGCACGCTTTAGCGCCGGCGCGTCATTTGTGCCATCGCCCGTGACGGCGACGACTTCGCCGAGTTCCTGCAGCAACTTCACGAGCCGGTACTTGTCCAACGGCCTGGCGCGGGCCACGATCTTCAGATTCGGCAGATTTCGTTTCAGCTCGTCGTCGGACAGCTGATTGAACCGATCGCTGGTCAGGATGGCGGCGCCTGGCGTGTCGATTGGCTCGGTATGCGATGCGACCAGGCCGATGTCGCGCCCGATCGCGCGGGCCGTCTCGACGTTATCGCCGGTGATCATCTTCACGTCGATGCCGGCCTGTCGGCAGTCGTTGATAGCGTCTTTTACGTCAGCGCGGAGCGGATCGCGAATCGCCACAAAGCCGGCAAAAACGAGCTTCGTCTCCAGCGCCTCGCGCGATGCGTGCAGACTGTCGGCGTCCTGTGGCATCTCGGCGGGCAAAGCGGCGAAGGCGAACCCCAGCGTGCGCATTGCCTGGCTGGCCGAGTCGCGCAACCTTTCCTGTATCGCCGCCGTGATCGCCGGCACGAGCGGATGCGTGTCGCCTTGGCCGTCGAGATAGCGATCGCAGAGTGCGAGGATCGCCTCGGGGGCGCCTTTGACGAGCACATGCATGACGCCGGCGATCGGCGCGACGCTCGTCATGCGTTTGCGTTCTGATGAGAAGTGAATCTGATACGCGACGGGATTAGCGAGCCGAAGTTCGCCATACTCGATGTTCGATTCGCGAAGCCAATGCAGAAACGAACCTTCGGTCGAATTGCCGAGGGTTACTGTTTTACCTTCCTTGATCTCGAGATTTGCGGTCGAGTTGATGGCGCCGATGCGGGCGATCCAGTCGATGGGCCTTGCGCTGGTTTGCGGCGTCGGTTGGAGCCATGCGCTGCTGCCTCGTTCGATGAGCGTGTCGGCCCAGGAGATTCGCACGATCTGCATCTTGTTTTGCGTCAGCGTACCGGTTTTGTCGGTGCAAATCACCGTCGCCGATCCGATGGTCTCGCAAGCGACGAGCTGGCGCACGAGTGAGTTGGCCCGCGTCATCTTACGCATCGCCAGGGCGAGCGAGACGGTGACGCTCATCGGCAGACCTTCCGGCACGGCAACGACGACGATGATGACCATTGTCACGAAGTAGCCGAGCAGTTCTTTGGTGACACGCAGAAATGCATCGCCGTCGCCGGGCCAAAATACCTCGCCGGCGAATATACCTCGAATGAGTTGAGCGGCGAAAATTAACACGGCGGCGGCGTAACCGACTTTGCTGATGAGGTCGGCAAGCTGGGCGAGCTTCTGCTGGAGCGGCGTAAGTTCCTTGGATATCGTCAGCTTGCGTTTGACGCGTGCCTCCTCGCTTTCGTCAGCGGGAGCGTCGCCCTCGTCGTCGTTGTCGGAAAGCCGGCGGGCGATTTGGCCGAGATAGGAGGTGTCGCCGACATCGATGACCATCATGTGGGCGACGCCATCGATGACCTGCGTGCCGCGATAGACGCAACCGGGCTGATCGGGGCCATCGGTGGCGTCGTCAACAGATGAGGCACGTTTTTCCGCGGGTTCGGATTCGCCCGTCAACAGCGATTGATCGACCATGAAGGAGTTGGCCTTCACGAGCCGTCCGTCGGCGGGAATTTCGTCGCCGGTTTCGAGCAGTACGAGATCACCGCCGACGATCTCCTCGATGGCAAGGCTCTGCATCTGTCCGTCGCGGAGCACCTTGACTTGAATTGCCTCTTTGCGAGCGTTGAGCGTTTCAAATTCGCGATCGCTTTTGTATTCGCTTAAGAAGGCCACGCCTGTCGCCAGCACGACGGCGATCATGACGGCAAGGCCTTCAACGAGTACGTGCCCGTAGACCAGGCCGACGCCAAACAGCACAAATGCCGACCCGAACATCAGCATTGGCGTCCAGCGACCTTGTCGCAGTAGATACGCGCCAGCTAACAACGCCGCGATACAAGCGAAGGCGATCCCGCCGACGAGGACGCCGACGTTGGCACCGTCTTTCTCAAACTTGAAAATATCGACGATCATCGACAGCAGCGCCGCCGCCAGCAGAATCTTGATGATCGGCTCGTCGAATTTCTCAACGAATTTCTTCCACATCGGCTCCCGCGGCATCGGCGTCAGCGTATTACGGCCGAACTGCCGTTGGCTGTCGGCGACGGCGCTCCCAGGTAGGCCGGTTTCGAGATGCGTGGGGAGTTGTTTCTGAATGTCCGTCAGCGTTCGCATGGCGTCCTCTCGCTTAGTCGCTCGCGCTCGCCAAAGGCGAGCGGCTAAACAATTCCCTACTGCTCCATGATCTCTTTCGATTTCTTCTCCGACGATTCGTCGATCTTGGCCTCGAATTTCTTGAGCATGTCTTGCATTTGCACTTTGCCTTGGTCGCGATCGTCCTCTGTCATTTCCTTGTTCTTCTCGGCGGTCTCGATATGTTTGTTGCCATCACGCCGGATATTGCGGCACGCGACCTTTGCGTCCTCGCTCGATTTCTTGATTTCCGCGACCATCTTCTTACGCTGATCGCCCGACATTGACGGCACCTGCAAGCGGATCATCTTCCCGTCGTTGTTTGGCACCATGCCAAGGTTGCTCGAGCGAATCGCTTTCTCGATATCCTTCAGACAACTCGCATCGAACGGCCGAATGACGATCGATTGCGGATCGGGACAATTGATCTGCGCCAACGTCTTCAGCGGCGTCGGCGAGCCGTAATATTCGACGCGCAGCGTGTCCACCAGTGCGGGTGTCGCCCGGCCCGTACGCAACCCGCGCAGGTGTTCCTGAAATACACTCAGGGCTTTTTCCATGCGTTCTTCGGCGTCAAATAAGATTTCGTCGCTTGTCATACGGGATACCTCAAATAGAGTGTTGATCCGTTTAGCCGCGACGCGCAGCGGAGCGCGGCATTCAATTCGCGCTCCGCTGCGCGTCGCGGCTAAACATCAAACCGTTTCCACCAGCGTGCCCAGATCTTGGCCGGCGATGGCGCGTTCGATGTTGCCTTCTTTGTTGAAGTTGAACACCAGGATCGGCAGCTTGGCACCGCGGCACATGTCAATGGCGGCGGCGTCCATCACACGCAGATTGTCGCGCAGCACCTGGGCGTGCGTCAATTTATGATACTTCTGTGCGTGCGGATTGATCTCGGGGTCCTCGGTGTATACACCATCGACTTTCGTCGCTTTGAGCAGGATATTGGCTTCGAGTTCGCAGGCTCGCAACGCCGCCGCGGTGTCGGTCGTCACGAATGGTGTACCCGTGCCGCCCGCGAGGATTACGATGCGATTCTTCTCGAGGTGACGCACAGCGCGGCGAACGATGTACGGCTCGGCGACGGTTTCCATGCGGATCGCAGTCATGAGCCGGGTTTCGCAGCCGATGCTTTCGAGACAGCTTTGCAGGGCGAGGCCATTGAGAATGGTCGCCAGCATGCCCATGTGGTGAGCGGTGGTTTTCTTGATGACAGTTCCACCGGCAGAGAATTGTTCCCCGCGCAGGAGGTTACCGCCACCGATGACGATGGCGAGTTGCACGCCGCGTTCCAGAACCTTCTTGGCCTGTCGCGAGATTTTAAGCGTGTCATCGATGTTGATACCGCTCTTGCCCGGCGAACCGAAACCTTCGCCGGACAGCTTGAGGAGGACGCGTTTGTATTTGGGTTTCAGAGGGTCGGGAGTATCGTCCATGGAATGGTGCATTACCAAGCCCAGGGATGAGCGCAGCGAATCCCTGGGATTCCGTGCCAGACCCCAGAGGTTCGCTGCGCATGCCTCTGGGCTTTCGGGGAATTATATCTCGCGCGGCTTGAAATGCCACATTTAATGCAAGCCCGCAGGCGACGAAGGAGCCTACGCGGGTCGAACCCCGCAGGCTCCTTCGTCGCCTGCGGGCTTGGCGATGATTTTTTGCGTGAGATGAATCAAATCGTTAGTACCCGATCGCGCGAGGCGATTTGCCATTGATCGACCACTTCACCGTTTTCGATCACATACGCGAACTTGTGCAACGCGCTTGTCGGACAGACGTGTGACGGCATCGCATAGGCGACATCGCCAGGCTGATAACGCTCCGCATCGGGCGTTTCGATGACGAGGTGCTCTTCGTTGTGCAGCACAGCCACGGCGTCGCGAACGTTTAGGAATGTGCAGCGCTTGCCCGCCGGCGGATCGGACGCCACCGCCTTGTAGCCAAGATCGAATGTCACGCGGTTCGGCGTCGGACGGCTGATGACGCGTGTCAGCAGCAACGCCGCCGGCGTAAATTCGCTCAAGTCCTGGAACCAGCTGCCGTAGTTGAAATCGTTCAGCACGCACGTGCCTGGCGAGCACTCGGCGCCGGCGATGTCCATCGTCGCGAACACCGGAAACGTCGGAGTCCCGCCAAACACCATGCGCGGCACGGGCACGCCGGCCTTCGTCAAGTCGTCGCGCATCTGCATCACCGGTTCGAGCATCTGCTTGACGGCTGCCTGGCGTTCCTCAAGCGGATGCTGATGGTTGTGTCCGTCATACACATGCAATCCGCCCGGCACGATTCCCGGCAAACGAGCCAGCGATTCATACAGCTGACGTGCGGCAGAACCCGCGGCGATTCCCGTGCGATGCTGGCCGACGTCGATATCCAGAAGCACCTCGGCCCGGACGTTCGCCTTCGCTAATGCGTCCGAAAGTTGCTTGATACCCACGGCATGGTCTGCGATGGTCGAGAACGCGCTGCCCGGATATTTCTTGATCAACTCAGCGAAACGATCGCAGTTCGGCCCGACCATCGGGTACGACAGCATGATGTCGGGCACCTCGCACTGTGCGAGCATCTCGGCCTCGGCGATCGTCGCGCACTTCTGCTTGGTAATGCCGGCCTCGCGCTCCATCCGGACGATTTCTCGCGTCTTGTGCGTCTTGACGTGAGGCCGAAGGCGAGCGGGCGAACCGACGCGTTTGACCATGCTCTGGATATTGCGTGCGATGAGCGTCTTGAAAAAGAGCAGGCCGGGCGAGAAAATTCGCGACGGGTCTTTGATCGTGTATTCAGAGTGCATAGTAAGGTCTCGCGATGGGTGTTGTTTTTGTCCTTCCGCTTGGGGTTTAGCGCTTGCGGAATCTCGCGCGAAATTTAAGCCGCAAGCGGATTACCGAAAGCGTTCGTCGTGCCATGGGTCGCCGCGCATGTGGTAGCCGCCGTGGTCCCATTCCTCCCAGAAGCCGGCTTTGTCATCTGCCATCAACTCGATGCCGCGCACCCATTTGGCGCTTTTCCAGGCGTACAGACGCGGTATCACGAGGCGCAGCGGATAGCCGTGATCGGCATCGAGGTTGACGCCGTTCTGCTTCCAGGCGAATAGGCAGTCGTCGTCCAGAAAATCGGCGAGCGGCAGGTTCGTCGTGAAGCCGTGCTCGCAGTGGACCATGACGTATTTCGCCGTCGCCGCGACTTTCACTTTGCTTAGAACTTCGCGTGTCGAAACGCCTTCCCACAGGTTGTCGAGCGTACTCCAGCGCGTCACGCAGTGCATGTCGGCAAAAACTTTGATCTTGGGCAGAGCCGTAAATTCATCATACGTGCAATGCCAGGGTGTTTCGACCAGGCCAAAGATATGAAACGTCCAGCAGGTGCGGTCAAAGCTCGGCGTTGAGCCGTAATGCAACACCGGCCACTTCTTTGTCTGCACCTGCCCGGGCGGGATGCGTTCATCACGCGTGGTGTCCGGGCTGATGATCGGCGGATCGGATTCGTTCATGGCGTCACCCAAAAAGCTTATGGAGCAGCAGATACACACTCATCATCAAGAACATCGCACCGATGATGTAAAGGCCAAGATTCGCCGAGCGGCCACATTCCTTGCACAATCCGTTCGGCCCGGCGTGCTCGGCGCAATAATACGATTCGCAATTTCGACATCGCGCCCGGCTCAATCCCTGGCATTGGTAACACGCGAGCGGCTGATATTCTTCCGCACGCTGGGCACGCCACCACGCCCCGGTTTGTGTTTTCGATAACGGTTCAGCGGAAATGTGGTTGTGCCTGGGGGCGCCGGCGACGTATCCCGTGTTGCAATTCGGGCAGGTCTCCGTCGTGCCACCGTGCTCCTCGCACACGAGGTCGCCGCAGGAGTAGCATCGCGTGACCGGTTCCTTGTCGCAAAAACAACAGCGTTCCATGAGCACATTCTCGATGATGTTTAGCCGTTTGCCTTTGGCGAGCGCGGGTTCCTCGCTCGCCAAAGGCGAGCGGCTAAACAATCAATAATGAAACCCGTTCTTGCGAATGTGTACCATCGGTTGCCCTTCTTCCATCAGTGCGCCGGCCGTGATCTCAGCCAGAAACAAATCATGATCGCCCGCCGCGAACTGAGCTCGTACCGTTCCCAGAAGATACCCGTGCGCCTCTTTCAGCACCGGCCCATACGGTAACTTCGGTTCGATTTCGAGATTAGCAAATGCGTCGTCCGTAAGCGCGAAGCCTTTGCCGAAATGGGCGATCATGTCGGTCTGTGCCGCTTCGAGAATGTTAAGCGTAAAGGCCGCGCCGACTGCCAATAGCGAAACGATCGGCCGATTGCGTTGCACCGCAAACGAGATCATCGGCGGTTGAAACGAGCACTGCTGTGCCCAACTTGCGAGCATCCCTGTCTCGACGCGGTCATTCGCCAGCGTGAGAATAAAGACGCCACTCGGAATACGCCCGAGAGCGGAGCCTAAGCTTTTCTGTGGATCGGTGGTTTGCATTGGCGGAATCCTCAGTGGCTAGTGGCTAGTGGCGTGTCGTATTTGGACAATCGTTCGCTTGTTTCCACTAGCCACTCTTCCGACACCTCTTACTTCTCACTCAGCATCCGCAGTACGACGCGGTCGAATTCGTCAAAGTCGATGTCGCCGTCATCGCTGCGGAAGCGGATCCATTTGCCGTGACGGTCGAACACGTAGTAGCACGGCATGTTGTTGAAGTCGAGTTTCTTCGACCAAAAGTCATCGGGCTCGTCGAGCAGCAATCGCGTGAATGGCGGGTTGAGCTTGCGGAGGAAGCTGATCGCATCGTCAACTTTTTCTTTGTCATTGGTGGGATCGAGCGAAACGCACAGAACGACCAGGCCTTTATCCGCGTGCTGCTTGTGCATCTGAACCAGATGCGGCATCGCCTCTTTGCACGGGCCTCAGTAGCTGGCCCAGAAATCGACGACGACCACTTTGCCGCGATGCTTCATGACCTCGCGTTTTAGCCCATCATACTTGACAGTGACCAACTCCGATTTCTTGTCTTGGATTGGCCCATCCGCGAAAGCGAACGTGCCGACGCAGATGGCCAGCGCTATAGGTCGTGTGAGATTCATGTTTCCGATTTCCTTCCCTAATTGCCGCTTACGGCTTAGCGTTCGGAGGCTCCCACGCGATCGCTCAGCCGCAAAATCAAGCGCGAAACGTGGACATTATTTCTCATTCAGCATCCGTACCGCGACGCTTTCGAGTTCATCATATGGCACGCCATCTTTATAGTCGAAGCCGCGATAGCGGACCCATTTGCCGTGCCGATCGAAGATGTAATAGAACGGCAAACCAACGTAATCGAGATTCTTCAGGTGGTCTTGTTTGTCCGTGTAGATGAAGTTGCGCAGCGGCGACTTCCATTTCGTCAACATTTTATTGGCGCGAGTGACGTCTTCCTCTTCGGTGGTATCATCGAGCGAAACCGAAATAACGACCAAGCCCTTGTCGCCGTACTTTTCGTGCTGCTTGATAAAGTCGGGAAATGCTTTGATGCAGGGAGCGCATTTCGTCGACCAGAAGGTGAGGATCACGACTTTGCCACGATGTTTCAGAACCTCTTGCTTCAGTCCGTCATAAGTAACAGGCACGGCCTTGATCGGCACGTCCTGAGCACGCACCGACAGAAGCCCGATGGACGCCAGTGCCACGACGGAAAGTATGCGTTTATTGAACATGGTGAAGTCCTTTCAATTGGTTCGTGGTCCGTGGCATGACAGTCGCTGTCTTATCTCGCCACTCACCACTCGTCACTCGCCACTGATTCGATACAGCGTGCCAACATACTTGCGCCCGCCGGGTTCGCCGGCCTTCATCTTCTTCATGGTAAAGGGTAATCGCTCGTTTTGCAACGCCTCTCGGAAGGCATGATGGGGCACGCGATCCACATCAGTCAACAGGCACACGCCGCCGGGTTGCAGCAACTTCTTGATGAAGGCGATCAACGGCGTCAGGTTGCGCATCTCGTAAATCAGGTCCGCGGCCAAGATGACCGGAACTTTCCAATCCTCCGGCGGAGCACGCCAGTCGAGCAGCATCGTGGTAAAATTGGTGAAGCCGTTGAGTTTCGCATTGTCGCTGGCAAAGCGTAGGGCGCATGGATCGTAGTCGGAAAACGTGACCTTCAATCCCATCGCCAATGCCGAAATACCTGATAGGCCCAGGCCGCAGCCGACTTCGAGCGCTTCTGTTCCGGGCGTCCAGGTTTCGTGCAGGATCGCCTTCGCAAGCATGCGTGACGCGGGCCAAATGTCGGTCCAGTACGGCATGTATTCGTCTTTGCTGAACGCCGTGCGCACGGCGGCGTTGTCGAGCAGGCGATCCGAATCAGTCGGGTGATCGATGATGAACGTACGATCCTCGACGATCACCTTCTCGCGAATGATCGGCCCGAGTTTGTCCAGAATCGCGTCCGGCGGCGGCGCGGGATAGAGTGCTTCGTCCATGCGATTATTGTTATGAGGTTGCATCGCGATCGCGCTCCGCTTTGCGTCGCGGCTAAACGATTCCATAAAATGATGGATGGGGAATCGCATGCCCGTGGGAGTTTCGCATGGACCTTACTCGCCATCTGAAAACGGAAACGGTTTCGCGGCTGTATCCGACGCAGCCGTGGATCGTGCAACCGACGCAGCCTGTTGCGGATGCGGTCAAGCTGATGCGCGAAAAGAAGGTCGGTTGTGTCTTGGTGTGCGAACAGCGCAAGATTCTCGGTATCTTCACGGAACGCGATCTGCTTCGCCGAGTGCTGTCGCTCGGCAAATCGCTGGACACGACGATGAGCGAGTGCATGACGCCAGACCCGGTGACGGTGCATCCGAAGGACTCGATTGGCAGTGCGATCAAGCGGATGCAAAAGGGCGGGTATCGCCATCTGCCTGTCGTGATTGACGATCGGCCCGTCGGGATATTGTCGGTCAAACGGATCGTGCATTACCTGGTCGAGCACTTCCCCGTGATGGTTTACAACCTGCCGCCGAACGAGCGATTCATTCACCCGCAGCGCGAGAGTGCATGATTTTTGACAGATCCGCAAGCCCCAGGATGAGCGCAGCGATTCCTGGGGGGTGATCCCCACCAATCGCTGCGCTCATGGTGGGGCTTGCAAGTTTAAGGAGAACGCAACGCATGCCTGGCCCGACGTTGGCGATTGCCAGATCGACGATACCGCGCGGCACACCGCAAGAGCGTGCCGCCGCGGTGGTTCGTTTTGCGGGCGATTTGAGCGACGGCGTTCTTTTGGTCGGGACGCAGTTTACGCACGCTTGTGCGATGCTGGGCAACGCAGTGATGACGATACCCGATCCGGCGGCGGAGATTCGCGCTCCGGCCGGTGCGTTGGCGGGCGTGACGGCGTTTCAGTGTCATTTCGCGGGGCATGCGATTCATACGCCTGGAGATCGACTCGACCTCTTGGTTGCTCTAAACCCATCCGCCCTGCGCACACATATTGGCGACCTTTCACCGGCTGGCTTGCTCATCGTAGATGCGGATCGGTTCGTTCCTGATGAATGGGCGAAGGCAGGCTACATCGCGGATCCGCTCCAAGACGCCGCGCTTCAGGCATTTCGCGTGCTTGCCGTCCCGATCAGCCAGCTCAATCGCGACGCCGTAGCACGGGTTAACCTGATTTCGACCGAGGTCGAACGGTGTAAGTCTTTTTTCGTACTAGGATTGTCGTATTGGTTGTTCGACCGGCCGCCCGAACCGACCTTCCGCTGGATTCGTGAGACGTATAACAAGAACCCCGGCCTGGTCGAAGCTCATACGCGCGCGTTCAAGGCGGGCTGGCATCATGCCGAGACGCTGGGGCCTGAATTCCAATCGCGAGTCAGCCAGCGATTTCTGAAATCGGGCAAGCATCGCATGATTAACGGGGCAACGGCGCTCGCGCTCGGCTTTCTCGCCGCCGCGCGTCAGAGCGGCTTGCCGATGGTTTATGCGGGGTTCCCGGTTGCGCCGGCGAGCGAATTGTTGCACCTGTTTACGGAGTGGAAGCAGGAAAACATCCAAGTCATCCAGGCCGAGGACGATCTAGCCGCCGCGAATATCGCCTTGGGCGCCGCGTTCGGCGGCTCTCTTGGCGTGACGGCGACGACCGGGACCGGCGCCGCGCTCCAGGCCGACACGCTCGCCCTGGCTGCAATGAGCGAATTACCGATGGTTGCGGTACATGTGCAACGCGCCGGCCCGAGCCTCGGCATGCCAACCCGCACCGAGCAGGCTGATCTCCTGCAGGCGTTTTATGGCCGCAACGGCGAATGCCCTGTCGTCGTGCTCGCGCAGTCCTCGCCCGTGGATGGCTTCCGGATCGCAATTGAGGCAGTGCGTCTAGCGGTGACGCGAATGACGCCGGTCGTCGTGTTGGCCGACACGTATCTGATGTCCGCATCGGAAGCCTGGCATGTGCCAAGCTCGTCCGAGCTGCCGATGGTCCTGGCGAAACAGACAAAAGCGGACCCAGAGCATCCGCTGTTGCCCTATTCGCGCGATGAACATTTGGCGCGACCCTGGGCGATTCCAGGCCGGGCTGGCCTCGAACATCGCACGGGCGGCATGGAGAAGGAAGCCAACACCGGCGCCGTCAGCTATGACCCCGCTAATCACGAGGCGATGGTCGCGCTGCGTGCTCGCAAGATCGCGAAGATTGCGGAAAAGCTGCCGCCGCTTGTGGTGCATGGTCCGAAATCGGGCGACGTGTTGATCGTGGCGTGGGGCAGCGTTTGTGGCGCCGCCCACGACGCTGCCGAGCGCTGCCGAGCCGCAGGGTTGAGCGTCGCCAATGTCAGGTTGACGCATCTCTCGCCGCTGCCTGCCGACCTTATTGGCGTGCTGCGAAAATATCGCCGCGTACTCGTGCCGGAGTTGAACGCCGGGCAGTTGTCGAAAATTCTGCGAGCGGAATATCTGATTGACATTGCATCGCTGAACAAGGTGCAAGGCAAGCCGTTCTTGGTAAGTGAGATTGAAGCGAAGGTAAGGGATTTGTTGCAAGCCCCAGGATGAGCGAAGCGATTCCTGGGGGTTCTACGGGAGCCACCGCGATGTCCATCCCCGTGTTAGCGATGACGGCCAGCGATTTTTCGTCCGCGCAAGAAGTTCGCTGGTGTCCCGGTTGCGGCGACTACTCCATCCTGTCGCAGCTCAAGCAGGCGTTGGCGTCGTTCGGCGTGCGACGCGAGAACATCGTTTTTGTCTCCGGCGTCGGCTGCGCGGCACGCATGCCACACTATATCAATACGTTCGGCTTTCAGGGATCGTATGGACGAGCACCGGCGTTGGCGACGGGCGTGAAGCTGGCGAACCCGAACCTTCAGGTTTGGGTTGTCATGGGAGATGGCGACGCCTGTTCCGCCGGGCTGACGCATCTCACGCATGCCTTGCGCCGCAACGTTGACCTGAAGATACTGCTCATCAACAACGAAGTTTTCGGCCTGAGCCGTGGCCAGCAATCGCCCACCTCTCGCGTCGGTACCTGCACCAAGACCAGCCCGGATGGCTCCGTCGAAACGCCGCTCCGGGCTGTGTCGATCGCGCTGGCGGCGGAGGCGACGTTTGTCGCCCGCACCGTCGATGTCGATGTCAACCACATGAGTGAAATCTTCGAAAAAGCCGCCATGCACCGCGGCTCCGGCTTTGTCGAAATCTATCAGAACTGCAAAATCTTTAACGACGGCGTCTTCGAGTACGCCACCGATGCCGTCATCAAGACTGATTCGATCATCCATCTCGAGCACGGTCGCCCGATCCTGTTCGGCAAAGATCGCAACCACGCCCTGCGGCTCAACGGCTTTGAACCGGAAGTCGTGACGCTCGGTCAGGGTATCACGATGGACGATGTATTGATCCACGACGAGCGCGCCGCCGAGCCGACGCTGGCCTTTCTGCTCAGCCGATTGGTTGGCCCGCAGTTTCCGGAATGTCTGGGCGTTTTTCGCAACGTGCGCAAGCCGACGCATCAGCAATTGCTCGACGCGGCGTTTCAACAAGGCGACCCGCCGCGCTCGTTTGAATCGCTTCTCGCCGGCGACGAATCGTGGACGTTGGCGTAACCGATTGCCGCTTGCGGCTAAGCGTTCGCAAGGCGCCGCGCGATCGCTAAGCCGCAAGCGGAGAACCTGGGACCACCATCATGCTCTGCCCCTCATGTAACTGCAAGAACCTGCCAGGCGACGATGTTTGCAAGCGTTGCAAGCAGCCGTTGACGCCGTTCAATCTGCCGCAACCGGAGAATCAGGTCGAGCGCAGCCTGATGTACGATCAGGTCAAGACATTGAAACAGCATGTCCCCGTGACGCTCGCGCACACCGCCAACCTCGGCCAGGCGATCGCGCTGATGCTGGAATCCAACGTCGGCGCAATCTTGATTGTGGACGACGCAGGCAAACTCGTCGGCATCTTCAGCGAACGCGATCTGCTCAAGAAAATCGCGGGGCAGACCACGACCTACGCAGAGCTACCTGTCACGCAATTCATGACGCCTCGCCCAGAATCGGTCTCGAACACCGATACGCTCAACTTCGTGCTGCAAAAAATGGACGCCGGCGGCTACCGCCATGTGCCTGTGCTCGACGACGGTAGACCGGTCGGCATCATTTCGGCGCGCGACATGCTGCGTTTCATGACGCGGTTGTGTCGGGATGCGTAGACGGCATCATGGGCGTGATAGAATGACGATCAACGACCCGGTCACCCACGGAAATCGGCCATGATAATGGCCTTCGTCGGCAAGCATCTGCATGAAAACACTCCGGACTGCAGACCTGCTCGGATATACTTCGCACGGTAGAAATTGTCGTTTTTCCGATCGGATCAAAACATTTTCGAGCCGCGACCGTAAGGGAGGGGCCGACAGGATACCGTGCGGTTTTTGTCGGCCGCTCCCTTACGGTCGCGGCTCGGAAAAGCGTCAAACTCACCCCTCAAAGGGGTAGCCGATCCAAGCATAGGTCACGGAGGCTGACGTGTCATTTCTTGCGGTTCAGTTTTTCGCGGTTGGCATGATCGCGGATAGCGTCGAGATGTTCGAGCAGCACCTCGATCATCGTGTTGAGTTTGTCGTTGGCGTCGGAAAACCGCTTTAGGCCGTTCTGCAGCGAGTTGACCGTAGGATAAGCACTCTTTCGCCGGACGGGGCGGGTAAGGTCGCGAAAATCGATGACCCGCGGTAGGAAGTCCGTGTGGATCATCTCTTCGAGTTCGCGTGTCGATTTGTCGGCGCTTGTCAACAGCTGGCGTAAAGGCAGTCGGCGGAGCATTTTATCGGACATGGTGAGGCTCCCGAATTTCGTGGTTCCCACGAGCCGGAAGCGAAAGCGACGGTTGATTTCATCCGTCGCTTACTTTCGGCTCGTAAAACGACATTTGTGCGGTAGAGGTATTATACCCCACTTTTGACGAATTCCCCAATTTTTCTGGCGTGGCTGGGTTTTTGGAGATAGTCTGAAAGGAGTCGAAGATGTCGCACTTTGTTTATTATCTAGCCCGCCACTTTTGACGGGTGTTAAGTACCCGCCCATTAATGGCGGGCTATATGAAAGTCGAATAACTTCGCATGCGGGTACTTCTACTAGCCGACATCCACGCCAATTGGGCGGCGCTCGAGGCCATCAAGGAGCCTTTCGACGCTTGCATTGTACTGGGCGATCTCGTTGATTACGGCCTCGAACCCTCGCGCTGTATTCAATGGGTCCGCCAAAAGGCCACGCATGCGGTTCGCGGTAATCACGATCACGGCGTCGCGCAGTTCGTCAAGGTTCAGGGCCGCAATGGCTTCAAGTATCTCACGGGCGTTACCAGGCAGGTCACGCAGGAACGCATCACCACCGAAGAACGGCGATTTCTCGGCGCTCTGCCGGTCACCAAACGCGTAGCGGTTGACAACGTCAAGTTTCTACTCGTTCATGCAACGCCACGCGATCCGCTCGATGAGTACTCGATCCCCGACGTCGCCTTCTGGTCACGCCGTTTGGCGAATGTTGACGCCCAGGTGATCTGCGTCGGGCATACGCATCATCCTTACATTCTCGAAGTCGGCGACAAACTCGTCATCAATCCCGGCAGCGTCGGTCAGCCGCGCGACGGTGATCCGCGTGCGTGTTATGCGATCATCGAGAATCAACGCGTTGAACTCAAACGAATCGAATATCCCGTCGAAGACACCGTGACTTCCGTCCTGGAGAGCAACCTCCCGGAACCCGCCAAGGGCCTGCTCGTCCAAGTTTTCCGCACCGGCGGTCTAGCGAAATCCGACAGCGGCATACTCAAAATCGACACGCCGACGCCTTCGGCGTAGTCCGTGGTCCGTAGTTCGTGGTCCGTAGCATTCAACCGGCAGTCGGTATCGTCGCCTCACATCATTCATTTCCAATAACATTTCATAAACACCTTGATATGGAATCTTGTTTGCCGCATCACATACAACGATGGACTTAACCAGGCGACCCACGGACTACTGACCACGGACATCCTCAAATGAAACTCGGCTTCGTCAGCGCCATACTTCCCGATCTTTGCCTCGAAGAGGTGTTCAGCTTCGCCGCTGATGAGGGCTTCGGCTGCGTGGAGCTGATGTGCTGGCCGCCCGGCGATGGCGCGGATCGTCGTTATGCCGGCGTCACGCATCTCGACGTCACCAACGTCACCGACACCCTCGTCGAACAGGTGCGCGGCTTGGTCCACAAGACCGGCGTGCAAGTCTCCGGCCTTGGCTATTACCCGAATCCGCTGCATCCCGATCCCGCCCATCGTGAGCGCGTGGTCACGCATTTGAAGCGTGTCATCCGGGCGGCGCCGCACCTCGGCGTGCATGTCGTCAACACGTTCATTGGCCGTGATTGGACGAAGTCGGTCAAAGACAATTGGCCGATGTTCGATCAGGTTTGGCCCGATCTCGCCCAATTCGCCGAGGCAGCAGGCGTGCACATCGGCATCGAAAACTGCCCGATGCTCTTCACGCTCGACGAATGGCCCGGCGGCGCCAACCTGGCCACCACGCCCGCGATTTGGCGAACGATGTTCGACAAGATTCCGACACTTGGCCTAAACTTCGATCCATCGCATCTCGTCTGGCAGCACATCGACATCCCGCGGGCGATCCGTGAGTTCGGCAAACGCTTCGTGCACGTCCACGCCAAGGACGCACGCATCAACGTCGATGGCATATATCAGCACGGCAGCATGGGGCTCGATTGGCATACGCCGAAACTGCCCGGCCTGGGCGACGTCAACTGGAGCACTTTCTTCTCCGCGCTGACCGACACCGGCTACCAGGGAGCCGTCTGCATCGAAGTCGAAGACCGCGCGTACGAAGGCTCGCTGGCAACACGCATTCGATCCTTAAAGCAAAGCAAGCGGTATCTGGAGCAATTTATTTGACGTTCAGCCGCTGATGGAACAAGCCCAGTGGGTGAGGCACTCCGAACTCCTGAAATGGCCGCGATTGATCCCAAGGGTTCGGAGTAACTCACCCTTGGGCTTACGACGAAATCCACGACTCTGGTGGAGAGCCCAGTTTCCCTGCTTTGTCGCGATTTGTTGCGTGAATGCCCGTAGCAACGCTACTCATCGACAAGTTTGAAATCGGCCGTGATGCCGCCTGGCTGAACGTCAGCCTTTAGGCCGGAGGTGTCGGGCATGAAATACTTCGTTGGGACCAATGCGGCACCAGGCTCGGCATTGCTACCCGTGGGATCAAACACGGCACCAGGGCGTGCCTTTTCCGAACCTCGCGCGGTGATAGTAACGCGGTGCATGCCTGGGATCGCACCGTCGCCACGAACGATGGTCATCAATTCATAGCGACCGTTGTCGTCGGTCAATCCCGATGACGGCAGCAAGTCCGGTGTCTCCGGCATGAATACGACTAGGGCGTTCGGGACAGGATTGCCAAGATAGGTGACCGTCCCGACAACGGATACCCGTCCGTCCTTCTTGCCACAGCCCGGCAGCACCACCAAGAGTAGTAGCACGCCCACCGACACCATTTGACATCGCGGGATCATGAACGCGTCTCCATCGGGCAGGCAACTTTCGATGTGGAGGGATATGGCAGAATTGCCTTCGCCACGCCGCTACGATCCCTTGCCAGCTGGCGAGCTACGTCGATTGGACCATCCCAAGATTACAGGTCCAGGCCTCATGGTAGGGATACGGATTCATTACCGGCGCGACTTCCCAGGGCATTGTAAGTACGCATACTGATGCTCTCCACAATGAAGTGCACGGTGCCGTCGGCCATGCAAAAAGTGCTGCCTCCGTTGTGATGTAACTTCTCAATAACCCTGGAAAGTGGCGCAGCTGTTCGGGGGGTCTGTTCCTATGCTATGGGGCATGGCGAACGGACTCCCGCTACTTCCGGAAATTCCGCTAGAGCAACGCACCCCCTTGGTCGAAGCGTTGCTCGCGATCGTCT
>CAMAUE010000091.1 GCA_945861245.1 Singulisphaera sp. GP187 | reverse complement strand
TATATAGGACAGGGATGTCCCAGGGCAGTCACCCGTCAGCACTTGCGACAAATTCGGCAATTCCTGTTCATCGCTGTCAAACGCTGTCTGCACCGCTATTTGCGTGGTCGAAATCGGCATCCGTCACTTGCAGATATCGCCGCCGAATTGCCGATCCATTCGCAAACGACGTGAATAGGATGCGTCGCCGCTAATTCGGTTTCCCGGGTTGCTCGCAGATTATGGAACAGTTTCGGCCAGTTTGGGATCGACGAGCGGCTCGGTCCATTCGATGGTCGCGAGATTCCCATTCCAGGAAATCTTGGTCGGCGAGACTGCCTGCCCAGACGCTAGTCAGACTGCCGTGACCAGGACAAGCCCAGTCAACCCAGGCAACAGCAATTGTTTTCATGACGATTTCCGTCGTGATGGTTTCAAGCGGGCGTTAAGGCGCGACGTTGACCGTGACCTCCGCCGCATACTTCTTATCGACCCTCACAACGCGATGGTTCAGCGCATCGCCGACGTAAATGAAACGATCGCTCACGCCGGCAGTCACGGGCCAGCCGAGCGGGATCGTCGGCGTCGGTTCTTTGCTCTCGGGTCCCTGGCAATCGTAGTTGCCGTAGCCGCCGAAGGACACGATTTCGTTGTCGGCGTTGTCGCGCATAGACACCGAGAACGTGATGGCATTCGGGATGTAGAGCCGGCCGAAACCATCGACGTCAAAGCGTGGCCGAGTGCAGGCGCAGGAACCCACAGCGTTCCAGCGGCTGATCGGTCCGCAGCCGGCGTACCTGGCCACGGCACCGATCACTTCCTTCACGGTATGGTTGACCGCCTTGACTTCGCCGCCTGTCGGAGGGAACTTGTAGATGGTGCCGAGCGAATTGCGATAGCCTTCGTCTTTCTCGAAGCCTGCCGGCACGGGGAAGGCTTTGGGAACCCCTTGCTGAAGGAGATAGATATTGCCGGCGTGATCGACGCGGACGCTGCCGCCGTAGCCGACGGCGCCCGTAACCGCTGCGGGGACATCCCCTCGGCCCGCTTCAATCGCGAGTTTTTGCTTGCGCGGGAAATCGACCAGCTTGCCCTTCTCGTCGTATACACGCACATGGCAGTCATTGCTTCCGAAGGTTGCGTAAACGCGGCCGTTGAGGTCAACGTCGAGTCCGCACACGCTCTGACCGCGCCCGGCGCGACCAGAAAGGAAACCGAAGAGGTGCTTGCCGGTCGCCTCGAGTGGCTTGGGCTGTGCATCGCGACCGTAGCGTGCGATGGGGCCCTCCCAGCTGCCGGTGCCCCAGGCGTAGATGTCGCCGCCGGGACCGATGGCGACGTCCACCGCCTTGATCGGCAGCGTTTCCCCCTTGCCGGTTTCGCCGTGATAACGCCAAACCAGCGTACCGCTTCGGGTGACGTAGACCAGTTCCGCCTCGCGATCGACAGCCATATACGAGACGAAGCCAATCGCATTGGCGTCGCGGTTGAGGAAATTGTCACCCGTGACGACGAACTGCTCGCCACGATCCTCGATGCGAACGAGTTTGCTAACCGTCACCTCTGTGGTTTTCTTGTCGAACGGGACATTGCCGGCGAGCCAGAGGACGGGCAGCTTGCCGGTCTCATCGAGCGTGTAGGCGCCGCCGATGGTTCCCGCCAGTGACATTTCGGCGACGATCTTGGCGTCCTTGCCGCGGCCGGTGATCTTGGTCAGAGTACCGGAAGGGACGGCGCCGCGCGAAACCTTGCGCGAGATCACATACAGGTCGCCGGTTTTGCGTGACACAAGCACGCGATCAGGCCAGGGCACGGGCGTCGCGCTCAACTGCTTGCCGTTTGGACTGATTTCGACGACCTGGTGATTGACCAGGTCACAAACCAGCACGTTGCCCTTGGCGTCAACGTCGATGCCGGCCGACGCGGTCTTCTTGTCCCAGGCGCTGGGCATCCAGTATTTCGCCTTCTCCCAGTCAGGCAGCGTCAGGTCGAAGAACTTCTCGGGAACCGAATTCTCCTGCGTCAGATCCTGGCGATAGATGCGTCCCTGCGGCCAATCGCGATCGATGTCGCCTGGCTGCTTGCCGTCGTAGGCGGTGCCGGCGACGTTGGCGTAGTAGGCATATCGGCCATCCGCGGAGAATGCCGTCTGGATGTCGAGCCAGTTGGGACACTTCAGCTTGGACGCGGCCGGCCACATCGTTGTCGTTTTGAGTTGATTGTTGCCGTCGAGCGTCAGAAAATTCATCTGTCGGGTTTCACTGTGGACAAAGGCGATTCGTCCATTGTGCAAGCGTGGCACGATCTCATTGCCCAGGACGGCAAAGACTGGATACAGGCTTGTGTACAGCGACGGCACAAACTGATCGGGCACGCCCAGGAGGCGAAAGCCGCTGGCCTTGTCGGGCCGGGTTGAGGGCGGGTACGGCAGGACGGTTCTGAGGTAGTTGCCGTCGCGATCGAACTTGCGCAGGTGCCAAGGCCACATGCCGGAGTTGCCGTGGCTGCCGACCGCGGACATCATCAGGACGTAAAGGTTTCCATCCGCGTCCGTGACCAGGCCGTTGACTGGGGCGCGGTAAGGCATGGAGACGACGCTTCCGGTATACGGGCTGTCGCCGATCAGTCGTCCGAACTGCACGGAGGTTCCCGCGCGCAGACGGAATTGAAAGGGACCGCCCAGGGCGGGCTTTCCCAGATCGTCCTTGCCGTCCCAGAGGATGCTCTGCGACAGCCCAGGTTGCAGCGGTGCCGGCGGCGGATTCATGCCTCCCAGGACGCCAGCCGCCAGGTGCCGAACGATTCGGCCTTTGCCATCGAGTACGGCGATTTCCACATCGATGGCTTTCTTCACGGCGAAGCTCAAGGTTATTTTCTCGCCCATACCTGCGGCGCGAGGCGGTTCTTTGAAGATTTTGTCTCCCGCGTAGCACGGCGTGGTGAGACAAAGCAAAACGAGGAAGGATCGAAATAATCTCATGATGTCTCCTTTTGGCAAATATGTTGACGCCATTTCCGTCGAACGAGGCTGACCGTTGGGATCAGGGTGAAGCCGGTTTTCGCTCGGCCGGCTTCGGTCGCAAGGCCGGGATCAGGCGCTCGGCATTGCCGTGGTAGAACTTCTCCAGCACGTCAGGAGGAAGCTTGGCGCCCGCAAGGCGAAGCCAATCCTTCGCATAGCCGTAGGGCTCCATCAGATTGATATGGTCCGTCTCGAAGTATTCCAGGTGTCGGCTGTAGAAACGAGCCGTTCTGTCTTGCCATTTCTTGATCCCGTCAGCATCGCCCTCGCGTACGCCAGACAGCACGCTGGAGTCGGTGCCGAACAGAATGCGATCTTGGTACGTCACGAAGAAATCTCGGACTGCCTTGGGATTGAGCCGGCCCAGGATGCGCAGGCGGGCCGAAGTGTCGATGTGGAAATTCGGATAGCGGTCGAGCGTCTCGGCTAACTTTTGCAGTTCGAAAGTCATGCTGCCCATATGGGCGCCGATGATGATCGTTTTGGGATGCTTCTTGAGCACGGCGTCGCGCTGGCGGATCAGTTCTTCCCAGCTCGGCATTTTGGGATTCTTGTCGTGCTGGTCCTTTTCCGAACGCAGCCCGTAGTGAAAGCTGTTGAAGGTGAGCGGATACCAGTATTCCTTGGGATCTGCGACGTGCAACAGGATGGGAAGCTCGAGTTCGCCGCACTTGGCCCAGAAGGGATCCAGGCGGCGATCATCGAGCTTGATGAGTTTACCATCCGTATCCCTGGCGAACATGCCGAGGTTCTTTCAGACCTTGACGCCGTGAGCGCCGAGCCGTTTTTGCACTTCCATTTCTTGCACGAGGTCGGCGAAGAATGTGGGCGACTTGCTCTTGCCGAGATTGATGCTGCCGAAGACGACCAGTCGATCGGCGTGTTTTTTCTGCAGCTCAAGCCAGCCGGGCAGATTTCGTTCAGACCAGCCGCCGTCGATCAGAAGGTTGACCATGGCGGAGAAGCCGACGCGCTGCATGACTTCGAATTCGGCCTTGAGCGCGCCCTCGCTCGGATGGTCGCAATGCCGATGAACGTTGATGACGCGATACTTGGTCTTGTAGAGTGGGCGATCCTCGTCCTGGGCAGCCGCGGTCTGTAGCTGTTAGTCGATAGGATGGCGAAGACACAACCACACCAAAGTATCCAGCGATTGTTTGACATCATCGTGTTGACCTTTCGTCATTGGGGGCGGAGCGATCGCGCCTTCGAGAAACACGCCATCTCTCGGGAATGGTACGAGCCGGACGTCTGGCTGGACAGTGGGAGCAGCGACCGCATATTGTCGCATTTTCAGAGCCTGAGCGCCAGCGAAGGGCAACGTTTCCAGGGTGCCCGTCGCTGGCGCTCAGGCTCTGACCGGATAAATTCATCCGCTCGAAGTATAGATGGTCACTCCGTACGTTCAACAGGATACGACGGCTGTATTTCTTGCTCCGGCCAACCATTCAGGGTAATGCGGCGACTGACAACGTTCGCTCAATCCGCGTGATGTTTCCCTGGCGGTCCTTCACGGAAATCGTCAGCTTGCCCTTGGACAGCTCGGCGAGCGGCCTGGCAAGAAACGAATGCGACGGTGGAAGAAAAAACGCTTCGCGCCGCGGGGGTGGGGCGTACTGATTGTGGAAGGTAGTATACTCTCGGCGACGAGGGCCGCAACCGCAGCCAGGCAACATCTTCTACAACGATGAGGCGCCGGAGACAACCTTCGCCTCGCGCGCGAACAGTGGCCGAGATTCATACAATTGACTTTTCGTTCAGGGCCGATAATGCCCATGCCTCGCGAAATAATGGGACTTGGCTTGCTAACCTTTTTCACGTCTCAACCCCTGGTATAGAGGAGAACGATGGCGCAATCTGAAATCGTCAGGAAACTCCTTGAAAATCGTGATGTGCTTCTCGGGTTCATCTACGCGCTGACTCGTGACTACGCCGTCGCAGAGGAGGTTTTTCAGGAGACGTCGCTTGCAATCCTGGAGGAATCGCAAAAACTGACGAAGGTCGAGGATTTTCTAGCGTGGTCTCGCGAGATCGCTCGGCGGCGCGTGGCCGAATATTATCGGAAAACGAGCCGCCGCCAAGGAGTCGAACAGCTCTCTGGATCAATGGCTGAGATCATTGCGCAGGCATTCGTTGAGAATGAACTGACTTCGGACGATCAGCAGACTCGCATGAAGTACTTGCTGGAGTGCCTGGAGCAACTGGCGGGGCGAAGTCGGGACATCGTGGTTCGGTTCTATCACAAGCGCGAGAGCTTGAAGAACATTGCTGCCGCCCTGAACTGGCAACCCGATTCAGTAAAGGTTTCGCTGTCGCGCGCACGCAAGTCCCTTGCCGACTGCATCGAAACCAAGATGGCACAAGAGACACACGGACAATGAACGCTGTGGACGAACTACTGGAGCGTTTTCTATCCGGTGGAGCCACCGCCGATGAGATAGTTGAACTGGAGAAGCTGCTGCGTGCCGACGCCGGCAACCGCCGGCGATTGGCCGGCGCGTTCCTGCTGGATGTGCAACTTTTCAAGGCACTCGCTTGCGCCGCCCCAGCGCCGCCTCCGATCCAAACGACGTGGCGCCGGGTTGCGTCATGGGTTGCGGCAGCTGCTGTCCTGCTTCTCACTGTGGGCGGATTGACGTTTTACTTTTGGCCGAGCGAACACTCTTCACGGCTTGATTCGGGACAAGTGCGCGTTGAGGGCGTGCAGCAAACAGAGATTCCGGATGGCAAGGTTTTCATTGTCGGCGGAGATAAACCTGCCGTCCTGCACCTGTCGGACGGTTCTCGCGCGGTGCTCGACGTACAAACGGAGGGGGTCATTCACGGCGAGAAAGGAGCCGCTCGCCAAGTCGTTGAGCTAGCCCATGGCGGCGGAACATTTAATGTCAAAGATGTCGCTAACACCTTTCGAGTCGATACCCCGGTGGGTTCCGTGACAGCCCTTGGCACCGAGTTTTCGGTCAGACTACGCAAGAAATCACCCGCGAAGGACAAGGGGCCTCACCGTGTTCTATTGGATGTTTCTGTCACGCACGGATCCGTGAACGTCAATTCTGCCGGCGCGGACCACGTGCTTGCGGCGGGGAAGAATCGTGTATTTGGCGACGACGGTGAACAGAACAATCGCGACGACGGCGAGCAGAACAACGGCCAACGAAACCACGGCAAACAGGGCAATCAAGGCAACCAAAAATAGCGTTTCGTCAGACTCTGAGATTCAGTTCCTTTCAAACGGAGGTCCAAATGTTCTCATTCAGCAGGTGTCTCGCATTAGTGATCAGCTTCGCGGCCTACGGATTCCTCCTGACGGGCGTGGAAAGCTCGGCTCAACCGGCAGCGAAAAAGAAACCTGCACCGTTGGCCCAGAAGGCTCCTGCCGCGAACCAACCGGTCGCGCCAAAGCAACAGCCTGAAGTAGTCCTGAACCAGGCCCAGCCAAAGGGCGGCAACGAAGGCGAAAAGCAAAATGGCCAGGCTGGTGACCAGGGCGAAAAACAGAATGGCCAGGCTGGTGACCAGGGCGAAAAACAGAATGGGCAAGCCGGCGATCAGGGGGAGAAGCAGAACGGCCAGACCGGCGATCAAAGCGACAAGAAGGGCGCGTTCATCCCGCTGCCGGTCAACCCGATCGTGCCGGTGGTGAATCCGGCGATCCAACCCAAGGTTGGGCCGGTGGTGAATCTGCCCCTGCCGCAGAAGGGCGCGCCCGCCGTCGCCAAGAAGGCAGTGAAATAGCGACCCGCCGACCCCGCAGGCGCGCTCCCATCGCCTGCGGGTCCACTGCCAGCCTACGCATTTTACTCTTCCAACCGGCGCGATACGCCCTCGAAGAAAGGACGCCAATCATGGCTCGCCGCATGGCATCATTGATCATGGCTCTGGTTTTTCTCGTTGGGTCTTCAAACCTTCCTGGCCAGGAAGGCAACAATAACAACAAGCTGGCCATGATGTCGGCTTACCAGGTCTCGTCGTTCAAGATTGGCGACAAAACCTATCGCCAGGCGGCTTTCATCGGCGTCCTTAAGGACGAAGGCGGGCAAGGGGTGCTGATGCTCGATCCCAATTCATGTAGTCTCAATGAATTTGGCGACGCGCAGGCGAGTACTCGCTTGGCTCATGACCATCACAAAGTCGAGCTGCGACGACTTGACACAAAGGATCCCAACAAGCTGCGTCGTTACCTCTATTCTGTCACCGGCGAAGGCTTGCCCAAGTCCCTGTTCCTTGTGGTAGCAACCGGAGAAGAAACAGCTGGTTATCGCCTTGTCCTTGGCGCCGAAAAAGGCGGCGCCAATTCGGTCATCACACTCGAGCCGTATTCCGAGAAGGTCGTCAAGCTGCTGTTTCAAAATCCAATTCGCCAGTCCCCACGCTGACAGGCAAGGTGAAGAAGCCAACCATACCCGAAGCCGGCCTATGTCGCACTCGCCACGCTCACGAAGGTGCTCGATAGCGTGAAGCTCGTTCGGCAGATGCCCACCGGCTCATCGAGCGCGTACGCACTGGAGTTCGAGCGAGGCAAGGATCGCATCTACGCGCTCTGGACGCCGCGCGGGGAGTGTGAGATGGAATTGGAGTTCCCGACCGATACCGCCGTGGCGCAAGTCGAGTTTTACGGACGACAGAACTCTCTGAAAACGAAGGGCAGAGGGCTCACCATCACCGCCGCGGGTGCTGTGAACTACATCATCAGTCCGGGTGCCGCGACGAAGATCACCGCAGGCAAGCGGGCCTTCCCCAACCATCAGCCTCCCGCCTTAACGCAGGTCATCAGCCGCATGGATGACTCGGCCCAATGGCAACTCGTCCCCGATGAGCAATCGATCACCACGCCGCTGCGGCGACCAGGAAAGTTTGACATTCGTCAGGTAAACGACACCGAGAAAGGCGCGTGCCTCGAACTGGAACTTAAACGCCAAGGCGAAGTGCCTCACGTCGTCGGCGAATACACCGCACTGCGTTTGAAGAAGCCGCTGCCCATTGCCGGCAAGCCACACACCGTTGGCGTGTGGGTCAAGGGCGACAGCAGTTGGGGGCGCATTTTCTGGGAGATCGAAGATGCCAAAGGCGAGCGCTGGCGCTCCTCCAAAGACTTGGATGGCGGCGACTGGGGCAATCAAGCCACCATTGACTTCGATGGCTGGTGCTTCGTTACCTTTCCGCTGACCAGAGAATCCCCCGCGCGGCACATCGAACCCGGCGCCGGCATCGGCCAGTGGCAGAGCAAAACCGGTGGCGATCTCGCCTACCCGTTGAAGCTCGTCGGCCTCTACGTGCAGACACATCGCCAGTCACTCGATCTCACGCAAATGAAACCGGTGAAAGGAAACATCCGGCTCAAAGATGTGAGCGTGATCGGCGATGGAAAGTGACCAGCCGCAAACAAGTGCCCGCACAGCCTACGGATTCGTCGCGCGCACAGTGAGACACCCCCCTCGTTTCGCGCGACGAATCTTTTTTTGACTACGGACATTGCTATTTTTGCTACTCCACGAAGCAGGCGCCGGACCGGCGCGAGTTGTTCAAAATAGCATGCGTGCGTCAGGCTTGGCTTTTCCAGTTGCCTGCCGAATTGACGAAATGCTTGCTGATCGAGAAAATCAGCCCCGCGCCCTGATTATGATTCCTCGAAGAAATCCAGGTCAATTTTCTTTACGATGAAAGACTGAGACATGGCTACGCCGATGTCATAGTCCATCATGTAGTTAGCGAGGGTCGGTCCGTCGATCAACACGATCCGCCGCTCGATCCGAGTGACGTATTCCCTGGCCTCGGCTGAAAAGCTGGCCGTGGTTATCAACACGCCTTTCCTGGCCCGAAAACCTTCCATACTTCCTGCGAAGGCTTGAACAACGGGCCGTCCTACTGTGTTCTCCCATCGCTTCGCCTGAACGCACACAACATCCAGTCCCAACTTGTCCTCTTTGATGGTCCCGTCAATTCCACCATCACCAGACTTGCCGATCACCTGGCCGGCGTCCGCTAGAGAACCGCCGTAGCCCATTGCGACGAGCACACGAACAACCAACTGCTCGAAAAACTTGGGCGAGCATGATTTCACGCGATCCAACAATTCCTCAGCTAAAGCGTTGCGCAGGGTAGCATAGGAGGATTCCAGCAGTTCTTCCGGCGTTTGAATTTCGTCGGTGGCGATGGCTTGCTGATCACCCGTGGCGGCGTGCTGGTCCGCGGCAACGAGTTGATCAGGTTTCTTGGTGAAAAAGGCATCATAAGCCGGATATTGGCGCAGAAACGATCTTGTAATCTTCGCCGGTTTCTCCGCCAAGACCTTCGTTCCCTCGTGCGAGATCTTCACCAAACCTCTGGACGGGCTTTCGATCAATCCAGCCATCTTCAGATCGGTTTTTGCCCATGCGGCACGATTGCCAAAGACACTTTGCTGCCCACTCGGGAGCAACTTACTACGCTCCTCGTCCGTCAGCTTGAAAAAATCCGCGAGACTCTTGGTGACATCTCGCGTGGTCCACACCTTACCGTCAGCAAGCGTTTGGAGGAGCGGAAGCATAATCGTCTGAAAGTCGGGAATTCCCATGATTAACTTCCCTCAGTCACACTGGCGGAGCAAGCTGCCGGCCTCTGCCAGTTTATCCGTTCTTGGTGGTCACGGTGGCCGTGGATGATAGTAATCAGGTCACTCGCTCTTCTTGGCCGCATACCCGCGCCACACCCATTCGATGGCGTGTGGCAGAAATTGCGCCTGGGCATTGCCAATGCTGTGGCCAGCGTTGCGGCAGAAAAGATACTGGTACTCATAGCCCTTGGCTTTCAGCACCTTGGCCATGCGGTTGTTGGCCTCGACCCAGTCGTGCATGCCGTCGCGCATGACGTTGGGGTTCAATAAATCCCGGTCCCCCACGGAGATGAAAATCCGGAGGGGCTTCTTGGGACTATTCGGAATGAGCGTTTCGTGAAAGTCCCAGGCGCCGCCGGGCGTCTCGGGGTTGAAGGGCCATTGCTGGTTTACGAAGGTGCCTGAAGTGGTCAGCACGCGATGGTAAAGATTCGTGCGATACCAAGCCATGATGAGGGCCGCCGATCCGCCGGAGCTGTTGCCCATGGCAGCGCGACCGTCGGGGTCCTTGGTCAGCTTGACCTCACAGTTCTTCTCCACGCGCGGCAAAACCTCGGCTTCGATGTAATCCGCAAACATCCCGGACATCGTGTCATATTCCTTGCCGCGCTCATGCCCCTGGGCATCGCCGCCGCCGTTGGCGACAAAAATGGCGATGATCGGCGGCACACGCTTCTGCGCGATCAGGTTGTCGAGTATCTGCGGGAGCTGCATGTTCGGCTTGCCGCTGGGACCGTCGTGGCAGAGCATGAACGGCGCGTCGCTGCCCGCCTTGTACTGGGCAGGGATGTAGACCGTGATCTGGCGCTTGTAGTCGATGGTGTGGGTTTCGACGATCAGAGTCTTGGGGTTGTTCGGGTCCACCTTGCCGAAGACCTTTCGGGCAATCCCTGGGTTGAAGAGTTTGGTCTCCTTCGAATCGATAGTGAATTGTTTCACCTTTCCCTGCGGAACGCCCTTTTCGAGCACTTTGCGTTCCGGGGCGAGTTGGTATTCGGGGCCGATCACATAATTGCCGTCCACATCCAGCGGCGGATTCTCGCCGGTTTTCAACACCTTGAAGGGCGGGGAACCGGGGGCATCAAACTTACGCACGGGCTGGGCAAAAGCTGTTGGCGTAAGCAAAAACGTGAAAATTAGAAACGTCGCCCCTTGCTTGGACATGTGCTATCCTCGTAAGTCTTGTGGCTTCGGGATCGAGTCTGAAATAGCCGATGCTCTGCGATATGGATATATGGATAGTGCGCCGAAGCGACGAAGCCCATGTCGGTTGCACGCACCGGGCCAGCACATGAGTGGGGTTTCTTGACGCCGTGGCGTGCGTCGGTCCCATCGACCAACTCATCGAACGACCCGTGGAACCAGATTGGGACGGGTTTGGGGAACACGCCGGAATGTGAAGCCTGCGTGGGATGCCAATTTTGTATACAACATCAAAACGTGGCCGCCCCTTGCCGTTGTAATGGTCGCAAAACTCATTGACGAAACCGAAATCCCGAAGACTCCCGGAGGCACTGCATGGGACGGTTCACGCTCCTGACAGCACTTTCTTTGGCGACCGCACTCGTTCCGAACTCCGCCAGCGGTCAACTCATTGCGCCGCCGGCTTCGGACAAATCGGTGGCAGCCCTCACCACGGTCTATCGCCGCTACAGCCATGCCGACAACCTTGTCACGCGTTTCATGGAGGGTTATAGCATTGTCGGCCAGAGCTTTCCGCCTCCCTGCAAGGTGGCATCGCTCTACATCGAGCAGGTGCCGGAGATCGACATCGGCCGACCGCTCGCAAAGCAATGGGGGATTCCGCTGGCAAAGACCCCCACGGAGGCTCTGACGCGCGGCGGCGCGAAATTGGCGGTCGATGGCGTCCTCCTCATTGCCGAGCATGGAGATTATCCCATCAACGAAAAGGGCCAAAAACTCTATCCACGCCGGCGCCTTTTCGAAGACGTAGTCAAAGTTTTCCGCGCGAGCGGGCGCTCGGTGCCCGTCTTCGTTGACAAGCATCTGGCCTATAACTGGACCGATGCGAAATGGATGTACGATCAACACAAGGAACTCGGCTTCCCCATGATGGCTGGGTCCAGCGTTCCGGTCGCCCCGCGCCAGCCGGACTTGCGGCCTGAAGTCGGCATCGAGTGGCAAACCGCCCTCGCAGTGGGCTACGGAGATGCCTCCTACGGTGAGGGGTTTGGTTATCACGCCCTGGAAGGCCTGCAAGTGATGATGGAGCGACGCAAGGGAGGCGAAACCGGCGTCAAGGCGGTCCAATACCTGGAAGGGAAATCCGCCTGGGAAGCCGCGAAGGCCGGCCAATGGGATCGTAGTCTCCTGGATGCGGCACTGACCAAAGTGCCGGTGAAAGGCAAGGGCAAAGTGGACGAGGATGACAAGAACGCGATCGTCTATCTCATCGAGTATAGGGATGGCTTGCGTGCGGCGGTGTATCTTTCGCCGCGTCACTTTCAAGAATATGGCTTCGCCGGCAAGGCCAAGGGCAAGGCGGAACCGCTGGCCTGCTGGTATCAGTATCCCAGGCCCCAGCGCGATCCCTTCAGCTATCAGGTCCAGGCCGTGGCACAGATGATCGTCACCGGCAAGGCGACCTACCCCGTGGAGCGCACGCTTCTTACCACAGGCATGGTCGATGCGCTGCTAGAAAGTCGCATCAAGGGGCAACGAATCGAGACGCCGCATTTGGGGGTGAAATACGCGCCGTGACGAGCAGCACAATAGCTGCATCGACGGGAAACGGTTGAAACAGGGGACCAAGGGGGCCAAAGAGGTTTGGCCCCCTTACGCGACGGGTGGCCTGGGTCATAGGAACAGACTCCCCCCGAACATCTGCGCCACTTTCCAGGGTTATTGAGAAGTTACGCCGAAAGTTTCGGCAACATGTCCGAGGAAATCCGACCTTCGACATGGGAAACGGCAGTCGCGGTGAGAACTATTCCGGCTGGAGGAAACATCGCAACGGAAAGCAAAGTCGAGGCGCAGTGGTGGCGCTGAGCGTTGACAATTCGAGGCCGGCAATTCGGACGGTTGCTACGCGCCGGCCTTCCAGGAATAAGATTTCAGGACGCCGTTGAGGGACGCGTTCTCACCTAGGATTTTCTTGGCAACCTTTTGGTCGTCGCTCAACGCATCATGGAGATTTCAAAGCATGCGATCTTTTCATCTGACGGTCCTCGCTGTTCTGCTGGGTTCGTCTCTCGGCGTTTCTCGGGCTGGTGCCCAGGAGGAGGACTTCACGAAGGCGGCCCAGGCATTTCGCGCGAAGGGCCAGGCTGTTACGGCGGTTGCCGAGGCCACGCTGATTTGTGAGGCCGAAGAGTTTCGCTCCGATGACAAGGGCGACAAGGGCTGGCAGGCGAAAACGCTCGGCACCAACTACTATGCGGCCACTTTCGCCAACTCGTTCTTGAGCCGCAAGGCTTACCTCGGCGCCCCGGAGCAGGGGGAGACGACCAGCGCGAAGCTCGATGTCGTCATACCCAAGGCCGGACCCTACCTGGCACTGGCCCGCTACGAGGCGCCATACCGCTTCGAGGCGCAGTTCCGTTTGGTCATCGAACAGAACGGCAAGAAGGTGCTCGATCGCCTCTATGGCTCCCGCGACAACCTGCGCATCTGGGGCTTTGGCGAGAAGCTGAAAAAGGAAGTCGCCTGGCCGTGGGGAGCGGTCGAGAACCTCGTCTGGGAAGGCCACGACGCACTCGTCAACCTGCAAGCCGGCAAGGCAACGCTCACACTCATCGCGGGCAAGCAACCGGAGCCGGCAGCAAAACGCAACGTCGATCTGATCATGCTGACCAGCGATCAGGCCCAGGTGAAAAATCGCATCGACAAGGAAGCCTATTTGCCGCTCGATGGCATGCTGACGCAGGAGGGTGACCTGTTCCTCAAGGTCCACAATCGGCCCACCGGCGGCGATCTCAGTCTGACGATCGGCAACGGCGTCGAGCATTCGCCCTACTGGATCCACATCCGCAACTGGAAGCCGAAGACCGTCGCCGCCAAGCCAGGCGCGTCGAGCGATTGGGTTGAAGTCGGCAGCCTGCTCGATACCTTGAGCGACGGCCAATGGACGCTCGCCGCTGCCGGCAAGGGATTGCATTACGATCTGGAGTTCGGCCTGAAGGATGCCGACGGCAAGATCGAATCGCTGCGCCGCTTCAGCGATCTCAAGGGCAACGCCACGCTCGCCTATGACGGCGATACCCGCTATTCGCGACGCATCCGCCTGGTCGAAGAAATCCTTTACGACCTCGTCGGTTATCTCAAGAAGCACAAGGTCCACGGGAACGCGCCGAAGCGAACGCTGGTCTATGGCTCCACGTTCGATCCGAAGCCGGCGGACGCGAGGTACACGGCCGCCCTGGACGAGTTCATCAAGCTGATGGGGACCACGGCGCTGGGCCGCAGTGCGCCCGAGAATCTGACCGACGACAGCTTGGTTCGCGGCTACTTCGACGTGCGCAGCATCGGCATGGGCCTCGAGGCGTATTGCCAAAAGCTTCAGAAGGAGAAACGCGCCGACAAGATTGCGGTCGTCAGTCTCGGCGACGAGATCGGCCTGGCCTTACCGCCCGCCAAAGACGACAAGGGCTTCCGCGCCTGGCTGCAAAGCAAGCAGATGAAGCCCAGCGACGTCGACCCGGCCGCGGGCAGCGATTGGGAAAAGATCACCTACAACCCCGCTCCGGCAACCGCCAAGACCAACCCCGGCTTGTTCCACTGGTCGAAGATCTACGGCTTCCGCTACGGCATCAAACAGCTCAAGGACCAGACGGATGTCCTGCGGAAATATCTGCCCAACGCGGGCATCGGCGCCAACTTTTCGCCGCACCACGCCCACATGTACCTCGGCGACACACATCACTGGATTTCGGTCTTCCGCGAAGGCGGCATGACCATGCCGTGGGGCGAGGATTACATCTGGCAGGTCCCGGTCGGCAGTCAGCAGATGAACTTCATCATGCTCGACATGTTCCGCGCTGCCATCAAAGACAAGCCGGGCGCGAAGATCCACTACTACGTGATGCCGCATACGCCGGGCAACACCCCCGCGAGCTGGCGCCGACAGTTCTACGGCGATTTAGCTCACGGCGCCAAGGTGCTGAACCTGTTCGAATTCCGCCCCGTGCAGCACGCCTACACCGAGAACCATTGCAGCTCGCCGGCGATGTATCAGGAAGTCCGCAAGGGGCTGCACGAACTGGGCAACTTCGAGGACATCATCCAGGACGGCAAGGTGCTGCCAGCGCAAACCGGCCTCTGGTGCAGCGAGACCGCCGATGTGTGGGACGATCATCGCGCGCCGTTCGACTGCGCCAAGCGCACGCTGTACATTGCGATTCGCCATCAGCAAGTGCCGCTCGATTTCGTGGTGGATGGCGACGATCTGAAGAGTTACAAGGTCCTGCACCTGTGCGATCGGCATGTGAGCCGATCGGGATCCAAGGCGATTGCCGACTGGGTCAACGTGGGCGGTACGTTGGTCGCCACGGCGGGGGCCGGCATGTACGACGAGTTCAATCAGCCGAACAAGATTTTGCGAAGCCTGCTGGGCGTCGAAGAGAAGGAATTGGAGGAGGCCAAGGAAGTCATTCGATTTGAGAAGCAGGATTTGCCATTCGCCAAACCGCTGGGCAGCACGACCCTGTTGATCGGGATACCGGACGGGGTTCAGCAGGTGCCCGTGTTCGGTGCTCGTAGCAAAGTCGACTTGAAGGGGGCAGAGGTTCTGAGCGTGTTTCAGGATAAGCTGCCGTCTGCGACATTGAACAAGGCGGGCAAGGGGCGGGCGTTTTACGTTGCCTACCTGCCGGGGCTAAGCTACTTCAAGGCGGCCATCCCGTTGAAGCCAGTCGATCGCGGCGCTACTGACAACAGCATGGCCCACTTCATCCCTCGTGACTTCGAAATGGCTATTCTCACGCGTGGCAGCTTGAGCGTCGCTGGTCAGCTCCCATTATCGGTAACCTGCTCCAATCGACTCGTGGAAAACACCGTCATCAAGGCCAAACAGGGGACGGTGATCTCGCTTATCAACTGGAGCGGTGTGCCGCAGAAAAACCTCAGGGTTGACGTCCCAATTTCGGTTTCCACGAAACAGGTAACCCTAGCCAGCGGGCGCGCGGTGACGATGAGCAAGGACGACGGCAGGCTCGTGTTCACGCTCGACCTTGACGTGGCGGACGCGTTGATTCTGCGCTAACTCCGCAAGCCCCGCCATGAGCGCAGCGATTGGCGGGGGTACGACCCGGTACGACCCCCAGGAATCGCTGCGCTCATTCTGGGGCTTGAGGCACACACCATGACCGGATTGACTCTCCTTCTCGCCTCCTGCTTCCTCGGCCAGGCCGAGCCTGTCTTCGATCTCAAGGCAATCCTCGCTCCGCCGCTGAACGTGCGCGTCCTCAAGACGACCGAGAAAGACGGCATCGTCACCGAGGAGGTGATGTTCCACTCGGAAACAGACGGCAAAAAGTCGGTCGATATCTTTGCTCTCTTCTGCTACCCCAAGGGAGCACGCAAGCTACCCGCATTCATCTGGAACCAGGGGGGCCTCTACCAGGCGACGCCCTACTTCCCCGAACTAGGCGCCAAGCGCGGCTACGCTACTCTGTGCATCGACTTCCCGATCCCCGGCTATCGCTCCACCGGAGGCTATCCGATCAACTCGGGCGTGGAACTTGGCGACGATCCGCGCCAGGCGCCGATCTATCACGGCGCCGTCGCGCTCTTGCGTGCCGTCTCGTTTCTCGAAACGCGCGCCGAGGTGGACAAGGAGCGCATCGGCATGGCGGGCAGCTCCTGGGGCGGCTTTTACACGACCCTCATGGCTGGCGTTGACCCTCGCCTCAAAGCCGCGTCATGCATGTACGGCTGCGGTAGCCTCGAGCTCGGCAACAACTGGTGGGACACCCAAGGGCCCGATCCCAAGCGCAACGACGCGTTTCGCAAACGCTGGGCGCAAACACTCGACCCGACCTTGCGCCTGAGCAAATCCAAAACTCCCATCGCCTGGTTCACCGGCACCAACGACACCTTTTACTGGTTGCCGAGCGTCATGGACTCGCACGCCAAGGCCGACGGCCCAAAACACCTGAGCCTGCTCGCCAACTACAACCACGCCTTGACGCCGATCATCGACGATCAAGTTTTCGCCTGGCTCGATGTGCACCTCAAAGGCGCCGCCGCGTTTCTTACCGTGAGTCCGATCGCAATCACCAAAGACCGCTACGCGACCTGGCGCTTTGACGGACCGCGAAAGGCAGTCTCGGCTCGGATCATGGTCAGCTACGGAGCGCCGGGCAACTGGGTGAGCCGCCATTGGCTGGAGATCCCCGCACAAATCAAGGATCAAAGCTGCACCGCAATGTTGCCCGGCGCGAGCTTGCCCTGCTACGTCATCGGCACGGTGTACGACGACAAGGGCTACGCCTATTCGACGCCGATGGTCCGCTTCGATGCGACGGACAAGACCGCTCCGCCGGCGCCTGCCTACGATGGCTGTTCGATGTGGAACAAGTTCGACGCCGACCAGCAATTCCTCAAGCTACACGGCTATCCCACGCTTTCGGTTTCGGGGAGCCTGGCCACGATTGAAAAATCCAAGGCAACCTTGGGGCCGATTCTTTTCACGGCCGGCGTGCCGCACGTTTTCCGCGCCCGGGTCGTGGCCAAAGAGGCCGCCAGGATCACGGTGACGTTGCAAGGCACCTTCGATGGCAAGACGCGCAGCGAGGAAAAGACCTTCGCGCTCAAGGCGTCGAGTAATGAAATCGCGATGGACTTCACGCCTTCCGTCGCCCTATCGGCGAGTTTGCGCGTGATCGTCACCCCGCCCGAGAAGGGACCCGTGCAACTGGGGAATGTTCGCTTCGAGCCGATCACACCTCGCTAACTGCCCCGGTGCTTGTGCCGAACGTGCGGGACTCGATGCCCATCTGATGTAGCATGCGCAGGAAGAGGTTTGACATGGGCCGATTGTTGCGGCGATCGAAGGCGACGTGGCCCTGATGGCGGAACCCGCCGCCGGCGAGCAGGATCGGCAGGTTATCGACGGAGTGAGCCGAGGCGTTACTGAGGTTACTCGTGTACATGACCATGACGCGGTCGAGCAGTGTCTCGTTGCCTTCGCGTGATTCCTTGAGCTTGTTCAGGAAGCCGTTGAAGGCACGCAGCTCGGCTTCTTCGATCATGGCGAGTTGCTCGATCTTCGTGCCGTCTTGGCCGTGGTGAGAGGCATCGTGATGGCCCAGGGTGACGCCGTCGATGATCGGGCGTTCTTGTGAATCGAGCGATAGTGAGATGACGCGTGTCGAATCGGTTTGCAACGCGAGGTGAACAACATCGTACCACTGCCGGCTGCGTTCGAGCAGCTGCCCCGGGCCGACGATTTGCGTGGGCTGCGGGACATTGACGCGCGGCTTGGGGCGATTGATCCAGGCTTCGTCTTGTTGCAGGCGTTGCTCGGCTTCGCGGATCGAAGTCAGCAGCAGATCGAGCCGTTGACGGTCGGCGGGGCCGAGGTTAGCGGACAACGTTCGCGCCTGGGCACGCAGATCATCGAGGATGCTTTGGCCATCTTGTAGCCGGCGAATTTCGCGGGCGATTTCTTCGGGCGTGCCCTGGATAAATAGCTGGCGGAACACGCTGTTCGCAAAATGCGTGGCGGGGACGCGCACGCCGCGGCGATTCCACGAATAAAGCGTGCCACCAAGAATCAGCGAGCCGAAGCGTGTTTCCCGGCCGATGTGCGAGGCGACTTCTTGATCGAGTGAAATCGTATTGCGAATATCGTTAAGCCGAATGCCTTCGGGCGGGGCGCCGGTGAAGAGGGCGATGTCGTTATGATGGCCCTGCGAGTAGCCGCGATGCGACATACCGGAGAAGACGGTGTATGCGCTGCGATGTGAATCGAGGATGCGCGTGTAACGGGTATGGGCGTGATCGCGGCCTGTCTGGTCGGGAAAGAGAAACGGCGTATGCATGCCGAGGGGCCGACCGATGAGCACCATGCGTTTCGGCGCAGCAGGCCGACGCTCTTGCGCTCGCGACATCCCGTCCAGGAAGGGCAGGGCGACGCAAACCCCGGCGGCACGAAGAAACGTTCGGCGATTCAGCGTTCGGCGTGGCATTTTCAAATTCCCGTATCTGTGGTCCGTTAGTAAGTCGTTGTGCGTTCAGTATACAGGGAGATTGTTTGGTGAAGAAATTCAAATCATGATATTTCTGGCGACTGCGTGACTTCCCTACTTCCCCTCCTTTGCGTCTTTGCGTGAACTTTTGGCTTCGTCGAATGGCACTGATCTTGAGAGAAATTGCTATTTCTTTTTTATTATGTCGAGCTATAAGGCTCGCCTCTCGTATCGGAATATAGGGGGCCGGGGAATGTGCGTTACGCCATGAGGTGGCGGGGCGCGCAGCACGGCCAGAGAGATTCGTTTCGAGTTGGGGAGGCAACCAATGCGCAATTCTTGGCGTGTCGTGCTTGTTACGCTCTTGCTGGGGCTTTGGCCTCAGTTAGGGTGCGTGCACCTGTTCGGCGAAAAGGCCACGAAAGACAAAACGCCTGAACTGAAGAAACCTGCCGAGACGCCGAAACAGCAAGCGGCCTCGCCTATTGATAGCATACAGCGGTGGTACAATCACGCGGATGCGCTCGAACGCGCGGGCAAGCCCTCCGAGGCGGCGGCGGTCTACGAAAAAATGCGCGAAGCCGGCGGACCGACCGCCCTGAACGCTACACGCAAACTCGCAGCGCTCTACGATCGCAACAACTCGCCGGAACGAGCCGAGCAAGAGCTTCGCTTTATCCTGCAACACAATCCACGCGATGCCGACGCATTGAGCAACCTGGGCGACATCGCCTATCGCCGTAGTCACTTCGATACGGCACTCAAGCATTATTCCGATGCCTTGTACTGGAACAACGGTCATGGCCATGCGCGAATCAGTCTCGGCATGACGCTCGCCCAAAAGGGCGACTACACCGCCAGCGTCGCGGAATTGAAACAGGCGCTTGGCTCGGAAGCAGAGGCCTATTGCAATGTAGCGTCCATAATGAAACTGCAAGGCAAGAACGAATTCGCCGCCGCAGCTTATCAGCGGGCGATCGAAGTCGATCCGTCGGCGCCGCGAGCACGAACGGAACTCGCACAGCTTCAACTCATTCTGCCACGCGATGCCGGCACGCTGACCCAGGTCACCGCGATGAGACAACCCTTCCGCAAGGGAACCGTTGACCTCGAACCGGGACCGACGCAGATCGCTCAAGGCACAGATCGGCAAATGATTCAACGCCCGACGCTGCCGCCGTTGCCAGACTGGAATATCCTCGACCATGGACCCGATGTCTGGAAATCGTCGAAAAAGAAGTAAGACATGTCATCGTTGCTGCGAACCGTCGGCTGGCTTTCGAGCATCTGGGGCGGTCTGAACGCCGCCTACTGCATCTACCGTGTGATTGCTGCCTTGCTGATGCTAGGAAGGCTCGCTCGCCTCGATGTCGCACAGCGCGAGCCGGCGTTTGGTTTGACGCGCGGCTGCATCATCACGACGATCGTCTTCTACCTCATCTGGTGCGTACTTGCCATTCTGACAATGCGGGGCGGCATCGCCATCCTGCGTCGAAGCAACCGATCGCTCCTGCTCGTCACGCATTTCCCGGGCGCTATCGCCGGCGTCGGGTTGATCGGCGGCATCACCTTGCTTGCCTTCGAGCGGCTCGGAGCCCAGGCGCTGGCTTATATGCTCGGCTTCGGCCTGGCGTTCGTGCTCGGCCTGGCGTTGACCATATTCAATAATTTCGTCCTACGCCAGAAAAAACATCGTAACGAGTTGGATGCGTAGCGACGGCAACCACCGCAAATCCATCACGCAAAGCATGATGGCTACGCTCGTTCACGGACCGGCGGAATTGTTATCCACGTCCAGCCGTCGGTCTTGAGTAAACGCGACAGATAGGCGATCTGGCCGACATGATACGACGTATGCGTCAATGCACGATGGATAGCTTGCAAACCTAGGTGCGGCTCACCTCGAATCGTGATCGTCCGCGTTGCGTCGGCTTCGTTCAAACTTTGCAGTGATGCGCCGAGAATTGCGAAGCTGCATTCCCAGCGAGCGATCAATTCTGCACGGGTGTCAGTCGGCGCGATCACGAACTCGCCGTCGCGGTCACGATTCGGCTTGTCGCCGTCGGTCGTGAGGAAGTCCGTCCAGCGTGACGCCAAATTGCCTGCCACATGCTTGATGATGATTGCCACGCTATTGGAATGCTCGCCCGGCTTGCGGAAGAATTGGTCGTCGCTGAGCTGGTTGAAGGCTTTTTCGGCCAGCTCCTTTTGTTTGCGAAAACTGAGCACGACGTCGTCGCGGTAGGTGGTCCAGAGGTTCATCGATCGATCCTTTCCGAATTCCGCTTGCGGCTTGGCGCTCTCCCATCGCAAAGCCGCACGCGGAATACATTAACGCGGCGTTCATATCATATCCGCATGATTGCGATAGCACCTTCGATCTTGGCGGCGGATTTTAGCAAGCTCGGCGAGCAGGTCGCGGAGGCGGAGGCAGCCGGCGCGCAGCGCTTGCACGTGGACGTAATGGACGGCCATTTCGTGCCGAACCTGAGCATGGGCCCGGTCGTCGTCGATGGACTTCGGCCACGGACTCGCTTGCTCATTGAGGTTCATCTGATGGTAACGGATCCCGCAAAATTTGTGCAGCCGTTTATCGCGAAGGGAGCGGACCTGGTGATCGTACACCTTGAGGTGCTGCCCGACGCGCGACCGCTGCTGAGCGAGATCAAAGCGGCGGGGAAACTCGCGGGCCTGGCGATCAATCCTGACGTACCGATCGACGCCTTCATTCCGTACTTGCCGATGCTCGACCTCGCACTGTGCATGACCGTTTTTCCCGGATTCGGCGGCCAGCCTTTTCTGCCCGAAAGCCCCGATCGCATCGCTCGTTTGCGGCGCCTGATTGAACAGCACAATCCGCGTTGCGATCTCGAAGTCGATGGCGGCATCGATGCCCGCACTGCGCCGATTGCGGTCAACGCTGGGGCGAACGTGCTCGTCGTCGGCACCGGAATCTTCCGCCATCCCAACGGCATCGCCAACGCCATTCGTGAATTGGCCTCGCTGTAGTTTAGCCGCTCGCCTTTGGCGAACGTGATCGTAACGATATTTCAGGGGAACCCCAACCGTGCGCATCGCCATCATCAGCGACACCCACAATCAAACGAATTCCGTCCGCGCTGCTCTACGAGAAATGGCGAAACGCGGCGTCGAGCGCGTCCTCCATTGCGGCGATATCCAGAATGCCGAAACGGTGCGCCTGTTCCCCGCCCACACGCACTTTGTGTTCGGTAACTGCGACGCCGACCGAACCGGCATCGCCACAGCCGTCCAAGCGATCGGTGGTACGTTGCACGGCGCTTGGGGCGAAATGGAAATCGCCGGCCAAGCGATTGCCTTCACCCACGGCGACGACGGCGTGCTCCTGCGCGACCTCGAACATACCGACGCGTTCGACTTCCTGTTCCACGGTCACACGCACATTGCCAAGGAACACCGCTCTGGCATCACGCGCGTCATCAATCCCGGCGCCTTGCAACGGGTCGCTCGTCGAACCTTCTTGATTCTCGATCTTCCTAGTGGCGAAACTGAGACAGTAGAAGTGCCGTAAGCCCCAGCATGAGCGCCGCGATTCCTGGAGGTTCTCCCCCCGAATCGCATACAATTACCCCATGATTCAGCGATTTCTCTCCCGAAACGGTATGCTGTTGGTCTTGCTCGGGCTTTGCGGAATTCTGAGCGTCGCCACCATAGACGAACATCATCCCGCCGGCATGGCAGCGGCGGAACGTTTGGCCGACCTGATCTCTCGTGAAACGCCCGACGGCGCGGCTATCGTAGTCATCGCACGCAACACGCCTGATGATCGCGAATTCGTCGCTGCCCTGGAGGATCGCGTCATCGCTACGGGCCGTACTGTTGTGGGCCGAATCAACGGCGAACCGAGCGACGGCGGGAAGCTATTGCGTGATCTGGCGATAATGAAGACCCAAATCGACGCCATCGCCGTCACCAAAGATACCGGCGATTGGGCGATCTTCACCGATTTTGAACTGCGCTATCCGAACGCGCAGATTTATCGAGCGCCGAGTACCTATTGGCCGACGTTCTTGCAGGCGTCCAATCTGCTTAATATTTCCAACCAAATTGTCGTCATCGCGATCATGGCTATTGGCATGACAATGGTCATCGTCGCCGGTGGGATTGATTTGTCGGTTGGCAGCCTACTCGGACTCTCGGCGGTGGTTTGTTCAATGCTCATTCGCGATCGCGCTGGCGGCGTGGAGGCCTCCGCGCTCGGCATGATTGCGTGTGGCGGGCTCGCTATCCTGGCGTGTGCAGCGATTGGATTGACGACAGGCCTTTTGGTGACGACTTTTCGCGTGCCGCCTTTTATCATCACCCTCGGCGTGATGCTCGTCGCCCGCGGCTTGTCGGCGAAATTGACTGACGGCGAAACCGTCTTCGGCTTGCCCGATTCGTTCACGCTGCTCGGGCGTGGCTCGTTCTTCAGCTTCCTGCCCAATGCCGTCATCGTGATGCTTGTGCTCTACGTCGCCGGCCAACTGTTGATGACGCGCACCGTCATGGGCCGATACATCCACGCCGTCGGGGGCAATGCCGAGGCGGCGCGATTGGCCGGCGTGCCGGTCAGCCGTGTTGTCGTGTGCGTTTACGTGGCAGCGGCGGCGCTGGCGGGACTCGGCGGTGTCATCATCGCCTCGCAACTCCAGAGCGGCTCGCCAACCTATGGCACAAGCTACGAACTCTTCGTCATCGCCGCCGTCGTCGTCGGTGGCACCAGCCTTTCCGGCGGCGAAGGCACGGTCGTCGGCACGCTCATCGGCGCGTTCATCATCGCCGTCATCCAAAACGGCATGAACCTGCTCGGCCTGCAAAGCTGGGATCAAGAGATCGTCTTGGGCGCCGTCATCATTCTCGCCGTCCTGTTTGACAAGATTCGCCAATTTGGCTTTGGTCAGTTGTCGCGCAGGTGACGTTTTCCGCTTGCGGCTTAGCGCTCAGTTCGCGTCATGCGAGCGCTAAGCCGCAAGCGGGGGAATGCAGGGTCACTTCCCACGGCCAGCGCGCATAACTGGGCAGTTTGAGGGGCTTGCGCTATAGCGGCCTTCTCCATATCTGTGAGTCATGGCCATCGACTTGCTGTACGTCGCTTTCTGACATGCAGAGGTCGGTTGCTGATCTCACGGATGTCTCTCATGA
>CAMAUE010000090.1 GCA_945861245.1 Singulisphaera sp. GP187 | reverse complement strand
CATTGGCACTTTGCGCATCGGCTTGGCTTGGCCTGGCATCGATGGGCGAAACCGGCGGTGATAAAGGCAAATCGAAGGAGAAGTCCAAGGTTGGCCCCGCGGATATGAGGGTTCCTTTCACGCCGCTTTGGCCTGGCGACGGCAAAGTCAACGCTGCACCGGGCGCGAAAGGCAGCGATCCCGCCGACGTCCCCGGTGTGTTCGTCTATCCCGCCAAGAACCCCAACGGCGCCGCCGTCGTCATCTGCCCCGGCGGCGGGTACACCCATTTGGCCATGAATCACGAAGGCGTGCAAATCGCCGACTGGTTGAACGCGCACGGCATCACCGCACTTGTGCTCAAGTATCGCCTCGCACCGAAATACCGTCACCCCGTCGAACTCGGCGATGCGCAACGCGCGCTTCGCTATGTCCGCGCGAATGCCAAGTCGCTGAACGTCGATGTGAAACGTGTCGGCATCCTCGGCTTCTCGGCCGGTGGGCATCTCGCCTCCACGGCGGGTACGCATTATGACCTCGGTATTAAAGACGCCAAGGACCCCATCGATCACCAAAGCTGTCGGCCCGACTTCATGGTTTTGCTCTACCCGGTCATCACGTTGACCGGCCCGTATGCCCATAACGGTTCGCGCAACAATCTGCTCGGCAAAGACGCCGACGCGAAGCTCGTGGACCTGCTGTGCAATGACAAGCAGGTGACGAAGGACACCCCGCCGACGTTTCTCGCCCACACGACGGAAGACACCGGCGTGCCGCCTGAGAATAGCGTGTTGTTCTACCTTGCGTTGAACAAGCATCGCGTGCCGGCGGAACTCCACATCTTCGAGAAAGGCCGTCACGGTCTCGGCATGGGCACGCCCGATCTTCCGTTCTCGTCCTGGCCGGACCGTTGCGTCGCATGGATGAAGGGCCGCGGCTTGGTTCCGTAGCAGAAATCGCAAGCCCAGGGGTGAGGTACTCCGAACCCCTGGGATAGACGCTCGCCAAGACATTATTCTTTCACGCGAAAAGTATAACCCAGGGGTTCGGAGTACTTCACCCCTGGACTTGACATCTCCTTGAGACTCGCCGTTGATGGATGGTTTTCCCCTCAAAGAACTGATCGAACGCTATCCCAAGACCATCGCCACGATCGTCGGCGCCGTGGTGCTGTTCGGCATTGCGCTGCTGGTCATGATGTGGTGGCTCTGGGGCTGGGGGCCGCGCCGGCGCCGTGCGATGGCTGCGGCGCGCAAGGCGCTGCAAGCAGGCGATTGGCAGCAGGCCCTTGAACAATTGAAGAAGGTTCGCGCCATCGGTGTTCCCTCGTCATTCTGGAATTCGACTTTTGACGAATTCGAAGCCGATTGTCTCAAGGCCGGCAGCGCCAATCTGATCGAAGAAAAAAAGTTTGAAGAGGGGCTTAACCTCGGCTTACAAGCGGCCAAGTTGCACGAGGAACCCGGCAACGAATTGCGCGCGAACGTACAAGCCGCGATGGTGCGCGAAATCCGTCGGCTCTTCTCCAAACACGGCGAAACGAAGGCGACGAGCGATCTGATTGCGCGTACGCTTCAAGTGCAGTCGCCGTGCCGCGAGGCGTCGTTCTGGCAGGCCCTGTGCGATCTGCGCAACGGGCAGTATGACCAGGCGCTGACGAACTTGCAAATATCGCGAACCGGGATGATGCAAGGCGTTACCCTCGATACCGGCTTCGGCGAGTCCGGCGCGGGACCACCGACGCCGTTCATCGATCCCGCCCTCTATCTTGGCGCCTTGCTTGTGCGCAAGGGCCAGGCCAAGGAGGCGCTGCGGTTCCTCACCGAAGCCAATCGCCAGGACGCCAACTGCCCGTTCATTACGCTCCAACTCGGCGCCGCCATCGTCACCGCGGGCGGCGATACCAACATGGCCGTCCGGGCCTTGCAACGCGCGCTTGGCCCCAAGGGTCTCGGCATGTGGCTTGACAACCCGCAAAAAGCCTGGGTCGAGGGCTTCCCCGACAACCGCTCCTACGTCCGCAAGTTGGCGAGCGAGTTGCCGTTTTCGTGCCCGCTTTTCGGCGACGATCTCAAGTTTCTCATCCGCCAGGGCAACTTGTCGCTCGCGCTGGGCCTCTTCAAACTGGAGAACTACAAGGAAGCCGCCGAGCAGTTCGACCGCGTGCTCAAGGAGGGCGCTCCATCGCTACAGGTCTTGCGCGGCCTGGGTTTGTCGCTGGCGAAACTGGGCCGATTCGATGACGCCTTTGTGCACCTTCGCACCGCTCATGAATTGGAGGAAGCGAAGGATCGCCTGACCGTTGGCTATCTCGCCCTTTGCGGAGCGGCCGGCAAGCCCGCGCGGCCTGAAGACAAAATCCAAAACATCGCCTGGGCGATTCGCCTCGTCACGGCGTTCAACAGCCCGCGCGATCCCGAATGGGTCGGCATCCTCAATCGCATCTTCACCGAGGCCAGACAACATCAGATACCGCTTACGGGCGACGATCAACTCTATCTCTGCGAGCATCTCGTCAGCGTCAAGGCGTGCGACAAATTGTCGGCCCAGGCATTCCATCATCTGTTGGCCACCGAACGCGCTCTGGTGTTGCCCGAATACGCCTGGCTGTACTGCCAGGCCGACACGCATCATGATGTCGGCGGCGAGCACGCTCTCGCGCTTTACCAGAGAACTTTCGCCAACCGCGCAGCGGCCAGCGACTACTTCGCAAAACAGGGCTGGAGCCTCGACGAGGTCGAGCGGATGTACCTTCGCCGCGCCGCGGAGCTTGCGCCGGGGCGATTCCCCGAAGTGCTCGGCGAGGACTACCTTCCGCGTGGCGAGGCGCTGCTGCTGGCGACAGCGCAGGCGCAGGAGGACGCCGGCCAGCGCGAGGCAGCCTTGGCGACCATCGAAGTGCTCGTGAAGTTGTCGCCGAACAACACCAGCGCGATGAATCGCGCCGCCGGCCTACACTATCGCGCGGGACGACTGCCGCCGGCGCTGGCCTTGCTCGAGCAATGGCGTGCCGCCCAGCCGAGCGAACCGACGCCGATCGTACGTCAGGCGTTGTTGCATCATCAGCAAGGCGATACCGTGGCATGCAATCAAAAGCTGATGCAGGCGATGGCGCTCGCCAGCGGCCGACGGCGCGCCAACATCGCTTTCGTCGGCGCGCGCACGTCGCTGCAGATTTACCTGGCATCACCTGCAAGCGCGGATGCCGACGCGGGTCCGAATCATCTGGGTGTGGCAATCGCGTTTCTTGGCGAGTGCCTGGCGAGTGATGCGACCCATCCGCACGCGCATTGGTGCCTGGCTGCCGTGCGTTGGCTGCAAGGCGATACCGCCGCTCTCGCGCAACAGGCGTCAGCGATGAGTGATGCCAATGTCGCCGACCAACGCTATCACTTCCTGGCCGCGCTCGCGCATCTCTTGGCGGGCGACAAGGAAGCCGCCATCGCCGCCAGCAAGCGAACCGGCGCCGGCGGGCGGGACCTCACGGGCGATAAGAAGGTGCTGGCGGTGGAGGCGGGGTACATCTCTGCTCTTGCCCATCTCGACCTGGGCCAATCCGCCGCCGCCATCGATGCGCTCAAACCGATTACCTACAATCCGTCCAGCCCGACGCTGAGCCATGCCCAGGCGTTGTTAGGCAACGTGTTGTTTCAAAAGGCGCGCCACGACGACGCCATCAATGTTTGGCAAGTGCTGGATGCAGGCAAACGCAAAGCGTGGAATCTCGACGAACCGCTCGCGCAGACGACGTTCATCAACGCGCTGGAGTCACTGGCATGCGGCCAATACGAACAGGGGGCGGAAAAGCTGCGCCTATCGGGCCGCCTCGGTTGCCGCGACCGCCGGCTGGGGCCGCTGCTCTTACTCGCGCTTTTCAAAGCAGGCCAGCAAGCGATATACGCCGGCGAAACGGCGCCCGTGACTGGGATTACCGAGCCGAGCGAGAAATCAAAATAGCCACGGATGAAACACAGATGAAACACGGATAAGAAACAGAAATTTTTTTGCTTTTCCGAGCCGCGACCGTAAGGGAGCGGCCGACAGGATGCCGTGCGATTTATGTCGGTCGCTCCCTTACGGTCGCGGCTCGGAAATGTTTTTATCGGTTCGGAAAAGCGACAATTTCTACTGTGCGAAGAATACTTCTGCTAGTGGACAACGATCATGGCAACAAACGACATCATCTCTGTAGCGCCGGTCGCCGAGCCGAACTGGGGCGAGGCGATTCGCTTGCTCGAGCAGGCGGCGAAGGCCGGCAACCAGGATCCGCAGGCGATGTACCTCCTGGCGATGGCGTACAAACACCAAGGCCGACCCGCCGACGCGCGCCAAACTCTTGCCCGCATCGCCGATCCTGACGCCAACGTGTTGCTCCAACGCGGCGTGTTGGCGTTCAACGAGAAAGAATGGCCCGCCGCCGCCGACGAATTCGCGAAGTCATTGCAGAAGGACGCGAATTCGTATCCCGCCGCCTACAACCTGATGCTCGCTCGCCTCTGCCAGGGCCAACTCGACGGAGCCGTGGCGACGCTCGAAAGCCTCATCAACCTCGCGCCGTCGGTCGGCGAAAAGCGTTTCCTCAGTCTGCTGCGAAGTCTACTCGGCCCCGGCGGCACGACTTCGGGCGCGGAACAAGTCTATCTCCTCTCCAGCATCACGCTTGACGAAGAACAGCGCCTGCTCGACATGATCGTCGGCCTGAATCAGTTCGATGTCGTCTATCGCCTGCTGGCCAAGCTCGTGTCAGCTCGGCCCAACAGCGAAGCGGCTTTTCGAGCCTACATCGGGGCGGCGATGTTGCAGGCCAAAATCCTCATGGATCGCGGCCAATGGAGCGATGCCGAGCTGTTGCTCACACCCTTGAAACGTCGGCTGGACGCCAGCAACATCCGCAGCGAGCCGATGCAGATGATTGCGATCCTCAACATGCTCGGCGTCTGTTCGATGATGTCGCAAGAGTTCGATCGCAGCCTGGGCCATTTCCGTGTCGCCGCGGATGCGTTTCAGCGCGACCTCTCGGCTCCGGGCCAGACGAGCAAGACTGACCGCCACATCAACGGCCAGGGCGTTTACCTCGGTGCCTGGCTTGAGCAAAATCTCGCGCTGGGCAATGAATGGCTAAACCGGATGGACGTCGCCGAGTCGCACTGGAATCGGCATCTCGATTATTTGGAACATTACATCCCGCGCTCGCTGCCGCCGGACTATCTGGGCAACCTCGCTTTTGAATGTTCGAGCCGGCTCGCGGACATCTTTTCACGCAAAGAGAAGTGGACCTCCGCCGCCCATTTTCTGCAGCGCGCCCATCGCATCCGTCCGGCCGACTACGAAACGCTGGAACGGCTGTTTCACATGTACACGCAGCTCAAACGCACAGAGGACGCGCGGAAGATTCTGCGCCGCCTGCGCGAAGTCAAGCCGAACGATCCGCAGGCGGAGTTGTTTGAGTTGGAGGTTCGCGAGGTCCGCAAGCTCGACGAAGTCGATACGCTGATCGCCGACCTTCGCCGTATCGCGCAGCGTTTCCCCAATGATGCGCGTGTGGAGGAACGCGGCGCTGCGATCGTGAATAACGTAATGCCGACGATGGAGCGGATCGCTGATCAGTATGCGGCTCAGGTGAACAAGGTCGTCGATCAGATGCGTCGCCTGCCGAGCTACCAGATCAATTGGCCAACGGTGCGAGATATCATGCGCGACATGGAGGACAAATACCTCTTCCTTCGCCGGGTGGCTCAAAAATGCCTGGCCCATGTAACGAGTGAGGAAGTGCGGAAAGAGTTGCATAAGTTGATCAGTCACTGCGACCGCAAGATCGACCAGTGCCATTCGCTGGGGGAATGAATGATTGCCTCAAAAAAAATAATCCTGGCGAGCCGAGCTCCGTAAAGAGCCGGTTGTCTGCGTGGGAATCAACCGGCTCCTTACGGAGCTCGGCTCGCCAGGGCGATTAGTTCGTAAGATGGAATCAACACGGAGATGATAATGTCTCAAGGCGCTCCTATCGTATTGCAGTTGGCTCCGCTGCCGCGCACGCAGATCGGGCCTTTCTTGATCCTCGGTGTGGACAAAGATGCGTCGCGCGAGGAGATCGAAGCCGCTTGGGCCGAGAAACTCAAGCAAGCCCGGCGAGGCCAACTGAAAACGCCCCTGGAAGACATCAACTGGGCACGCGAGATTCTCACCAGCAAGGAAGCTCGCATCAAGGCCGACGCCGTCGCGCTGAACATCGATACAACCGATGGAGTGCTCAAGAAACTGAAAGACCGTTACCAAGGCCGAAAGCAAGCGGAAATCCGTTGCAAGCCGATCGACACCGAAAAATGGCTCGCCAGCTATACGCCGCCAACGCCTGTACCGACCATCGACGAGTGCCGGGCGAACGTCCGCATCCCCGAGATTCCGCGCGAGGTGCCGATGGTACGCGTGATCCTCGAAAACTTCGCCAAGGAACCGATCGACCCCTGGCAAGTTGACCTGGATGGGTGAGTGCTATCCGTATTCCGCTTGCGGCTTAGCGCTCGCAAGGCACCTCGCGAGCGCTAAGCCGCAAGCGGCAAAAAAACCAATGATAGGTAATATCCCATGAATGATGATTTCAAAATCACGTCTTTTAACAATCCGGTCAACGAAGACCTGTCGGCGGTCGGCATGTCGTCGGTCTATCGTTTGTTTGAAGCGTTCATTGCCATGCGCGAGAAGAATGAACGCCAGCACAAGCTCTTTGAGCAAACGCAGAGCCGGGCGCGCGATGCGTTGCAGTCGAGCTTTAACTCGTTCGCGGCCGATACGCAAAAAGCCTATCAGCAGCTACGGCAGGATGTCTTGGGCGAGAAAAAATTCAGTCTCACGCTGCTCAATATCTTGCTCGATCAAGGCATCGAAATGCAGCACATTCTCGACTCGCGGCCCAAGCACCTGCCGACGGGACCGGATGGCGCGGAAATCGCTGGCTGGATCAAGGCTCTCGAAGTGCAAAATCGCAAGGTGTGGGACGACATCCGCAAGCTCGGCATCCACACCTACGAAGCGCCGGTCGGCACGCCGTACAACCCGGCCATGCACGAGCGCGTCGGCAGCATGCGTGTCGAAGGCCTGCCGGCGTTGCTCATTGCCGAGACCAAGGAACCCGGCTACGCCAGCCAGCAGCCCGAGTTTATTTTGCGCCGACCCAAGGTACTGGTCACGGAGTAGGGGAGCGTGCTCTATTATTCACTTCCCGATTTCGTTTTGCCGCTGGCGGCTTAGCGCTCGCGTGGCGCCTTGCGAGCGCTAAGCCGCTAGCGGCGGAATCCTTTTCGCCCCTCGTCACTTCCCCTCCAAAATCGCAATCGCCAAAGGCTCGGTCCAGTGTTTGCGTTCGCCGGCGTAGTAGAGGTACGCTCGGCTCGCGGGGCCGGTGTAGGCACCGGGGAGTCGGCTGATGAGATCGAGTTCGACGGTGATGTTGGCGTCGGGGCCGAGTTCGCGCCAATACAGAACAAGCTCGCGGCCACGCAGTTCCCAGGCACTGATGACGCCCGGTTTGGCGCCATCGTTCTCGGCACGAGCGAAGGCTTTGAGTTGCTGAAGATCCTCAGGTAGCGCGAGGCCGCCGGGCAAGCCGATGATCGCGACGGCCATGCCCTGGCCTTTGCCTGACACGTTCTTCAGGTTCGCGGTGAGCTTGACGGTGTCGCCTTCGCGGACCTCTTTCTTGCTGAGCGCGGTTGTCAGCTTGACGGCGGTCGTGGGATCGTTGGTTGGCTTTTGCACGCGATACGACCACGCCAACGAATACGGCATCGCGGTTTGGCCTGTGTTGGTGATCGTCACCGTATTATTGCCTGGCTGAAGACCGCCGACATCGTTCAGGCGAATCGTGACCGGTTCCAGCGATCGCGGCAATATCGTGGCGAGGGCTTCGCGGGTTCTTTGGATTGGCACATCTTCAAACCGAGCCCCGCGCTGAAAGTTGACATCGTCGATCTGGGCTTTGTCCTTGACGTTCGCCAGCAACTGCACGTCGCATTGTTGAAGGGCAAGCGGATGGTGCTCGGCATAGGCGAGCATCGCCTTGAGAGCGAGGATGGTCGCCTGGGTTCCGCCGAACCCGCCTGTTCCTTGACGCTGCCCCGCCAGCCAACCGATGGCGCTATGGATGTGCTTGGTGAACTCAGCAGGTCGATTCGCTTTCAACCAGCCGATCGCCATCAGCGCGGTCGTTTCGACGGCGCGATCGCGGCCTTGCGAGCCGGTGATCGTCGTCTCGGTCGCATCGAGTCGGCCCGCCTTATCCTGCAACGTCTTGGCGCTGCTGAGCATCTCGATGCCGTCGGCGTGTTTCTTGGCGTTGAGATGCGAAAGCCCGGTAAGCGCGAGAAGGTACGAGTCCTTGCTCTTCTTGGCGACATTGCGCACGGCAGTCAGCTCGACATCGAGATTTGCCGTCACGCCGCTCTCGGTCAACGCCCAGAGGATGTAGGCGTCGGTGATGTGCGCCGGCGCTCGGCCAAACTGATCGAGGGCACGGGCGTTGCGCCGAAATCCGCCTTTGCCGTCGCGCTGGCCGAGCAGGTATTGCTCGGTGCGGCGCAGCATGTCGGCATCGACGGGCGAGACCTTGGCCATATCGCGGAACTGCAACAGGCCGTAGGCGGTCAGGGCTTCGTGCGGCGGCGCGGTTTGGCCGAACCACTCGTAGCCTTGCTTCTCATTGCGCTTTTCCGGATCGAGGCACTCAAAACCGGTGAGCTGCGTGTAGCCGGTTTGCAGCAAGCCGCGAGCACGTTTCTCGATGACGGGATTCGGCTGCCCGGCCTTTTGCAGAAAGCTCAACGCCAACACGTTCGGATAATTGCGCGAAGAGCTTTGCTCGAAGCAGCCGCACGGCTCGGCTAGCAGCGCATCGAGGCCTGCTTGCAAGTCGGCGAGCGGCGAGGGGTAGAACGTCGCCTCGACCTTGAGCGAGCCGGCGATCCACTTTTCGGGAAGGTTGATGGTGTGGGCCGTGTTGGCGTCGGTGAGCAGGCCGCCGACCGCGCCATGGATTGGAAACCCATCGCGGACGATCTTGAACTTTCGCTCGACACCGTCGGAATACCCGCCGCTAGTGCCGACGACGCGCAGCATGGCATCGCCTTCGGGGATCGACGGCTTGAAGCGGATGCCCGCGCGCTTCGTCTCGGTCGGCTTCACTTTGATCGTCGGGTTGCCGACTTCGATCTGAAGGAGGTTTGTCGTTGTCGTCGCCAGGTTGACCGAAAGCGGTTTGGCGAGATCGTTGCTGATCGCGATTGGCACGTTGATCGTGTCGGTCTCGTTCACCTCGGTAGGCACGCGCGGATCGATACGGAAGGGCAGGCGCGACGAGAACTCAGCCCGGTTCGAGCCGAGCCGACCGTCTAGCGTGTGCGTGAGGACGATCACGTCAAAGCGCGTGATGGCGTCGTTGAGATCGAACTTCACTTCCGCCGTGCCATCGGCCATCACCAGCACGGGATGCCAATAGAGCGTCTCGGTGAAATCGCGGCGGATGCCATCGGGAGACGGGGCATGGCGATGGGCGTACTCGCGCACGATGCACGGATCGTTGACGGGCGGAACCTGCACGCGGCGACCCAGGCGGCGAATCACCGCTGCGTGATAGTCGCCTTGCCGACGCAGCATCTCTTCGTCATCTACGTTAAAATTTATCCTTGCAGCAAGGTCCGGGCGACCATTCCACCTCTTCTTGCCTTTCCGTTCATCGTTGGCCTGAGGAAGCGGCACCAAGGGCGGCTCAGGTAACTGAGGATCATTCGCGGCGATCCGCAATTGTTTAGGGACTTCGTTAAAGAACGGGGCTGGCTCTACTGGGAGCTGATTCAAATCCCTTTGATTGAAGACGGCCACAGGCGGCGGCCGCATGCCATTACGTAAATGGTCAAACGCCTCATCGTCGAACATCCGCTCGCCCATGAATGCGAAGGTGCCGATGACGCTGGCGAAGAACAACAAGCCCAACAGCGTGAGGCCGTAGACCATCGGCCGGCGTGCTTCGCCTTCGCCATCGGACAAGCGGCGCAGGCCGAGCGAGATGAGGAAGAAGCTGACGAACAGCAACGTAAGCATGACGCCGCCGAGCGCGAACTGGATGAGGTACGCACGCACCGCAGCCGCTCTTCGCCGGGCGTTGACGATCTCGCTGGCGATCTGTTCCATGTCGTTTTGCTTTTGGTTCGCATCGTTCCACAGGACGTCGGGGATCGCCGGCGCTTTTTCCTTCGCCGCGAGTTGCTTCTCGAGCGCGATCGCTTTGGTCACGAAACTCTGGTCGAGCTTCTCGATCTGCTTTTGTTCCGATTCAAGAAACTGCTCGACATTCGCGGAATTGGCGACGAAGATCGGTTCTTGACGCAGCGCGAGCTTCTGCTTGAACGCCAGGGGGTTCTGTTCCGCGAAACGGCGCCAGCCTTGACAGCCGAGCAACAGATCGAGTGCCACCTTCGCCCTGGGATGATCGCTCAGTAGGATGTCGGCGTTCTCGAGGTCCTCCGAATTGCGAATCTCTGTTGTCAGCAGGAAATGCGTCGGCATCGCTCGTGCGGTCTTCTCATCGGCCAACTTGCGCACGCTCTGATCGACGACGGCGACCATCGCGATAGCCGGGACCGATTTCTTCTGTTCGTCGAAAGCATGCAGGCCGAGAACGACCGCGTTTGACGGCTGATACATCGTTCGATGGGGCTGCACTTCGACATCGACCTTGCGAGTGTTTTCACGATAGATCAGCCGCTCGGCGACGGGCTGAAAGCGAACTTCGTTGGCTTCGCGAATCTTCTCGAACACGGTGATGCGGTAGACGCCGCCGACCTCCATCGCCGGCTTGAGTGTGGTCTGTAGCGGCGTCCCGGGCAGAACCTTCACGAGCTTGAAATCGAGGAGTCGGCCTCGGCAGTACGCGCCGGCAAACAATTCCCTCGCTCGCTGAGTTGCGTGCAACGTGACGGCGATTTCCCGTTGCACCAGACCATTAGGCGTGTGCAGGACGACGCCGTCCTTCTTTACTTCGGGCAAGGGGTAGGATCGCAGCAACCCGATCGGCGCTTCCACGGCGAAGGTGTAACGCTGGCCGAACGTCGGCGTGAAGGTAAAGCTGCCCATGCCCTGGTTAATGCCGGCTTCACTATCGTCGCGCACGGTCTCGATGCGAACGACAGCGTTTTTGAGGCTATCGCGCACGCTGCCCATGATGTCTGCCGGCTTGCCGATCGGCGTGCGGGCCTGGAAGTAGACGCGGTTCGGCACGCCGGCGATCAGGTCGCCGCCCTCCGGGTAGAACTCGATGTCGAGATCGCGCGTGACGATCGGGATCGAGCGCTGAAACGTCTCGATCGGGCCGCCGTCGTTGCACTCGATCGTGACGATGCCAACGCCTTTGGCGATGACATCCGGCAGGTCGAACTCAAGCTCGGCCATGCCGTCGGCGTTGACGGAAAGTTCGTTAAATTCATTCTTTTGGCGCACATTGACGACCTGGCCATCGACGACTGCACGGGCTTTCAACCTGAGATTGTTGGCGAACCCCTGAGCAAACCCCTGGACGGGCACGACGTGGACAGTCATGAGCACGCGATCGCCGGGACCGTAGGAGGCGCGATGGAACGTCAGGTCCTTGTTGAAGCGTGGCTGCTGCCAGCGATGGACGATGAACGAACGTTTTTCCTCGCGGAAGCGCTCGTTGACTTCACTGACGACGACAGAATATTCGCCGCCGGGGAGGTCGGCAGGCAGAGCGAAATCGCCGACGCCCAGTCCCGCGAGCGGTTGGCCATCGGGGCCTACGATTGGGGCCTGCTTGCCGTCGAGAATAACCTGGGCGGCGGCATCGTGGCGATGGATTTCAACGCCGTTCGGGCCGACGATGCGGAAGCGCAGGTGGAATTTTTCGCGCGCCGGTTGCAGGCTGAAGCGCTCGACGCTGAGCGAGCGGAATCGCACGGTCTCGCCGGGGCGGTACATCGGCCGGTCGGTCGTGATGTGTGTGACGTACTCGGGAAAGAGTAGCTTGAGCTGATCGCGCAGCTCAACAAATTTGCCTTCGTTGGTCTGCCCGCGGAATTGCAACGTGATGTCATCGCCTGGTTTGATCGGCATATCGGCTGGCAGATCGAAGTTGGCGTTGTTGTTGCGCAAGCGCAGATTTTGGCGAAACAGCACTTCGTTGTTGCGCTGATTGACGGCTTCGACTTGGAGTTCCGACAACAGCCCTGCGAGCGCGGCCTTGTCGATCTTTTTGAAATTCATCGGATCGGGCAGCACATTGTTGGCGAAGTTCTGGGCGATATCCGCGCCTTGTCGCACTTCGACGGAGTAGTTGTTTTTCGCTCCCGCCAAGGCGACCTGCGGGCCATTGATGACGAGTTGCACGCGCTTTTCTTCGAGGACTTTGCGCGTCTTGTTCTCTTCGGCCTTCCAGGTCGTGAACAGGGCATCAATCTGCTTCTGGACGGCCTCGATTTCTTTTTGATGCTCGGCTTGCTTCGCATCGATTACGTTCTGGAATTGCTGAACATTGCTTTTCGCCTTGGCCAACCGCCCCTGGGCAGTGTCCACGACGCGGTTTTCGTTACCGATCAGGAACCAACCAACGACCCCGCCACCTGCAAAGAACACGAGGAGTATTGAAGCCGCGATCGACCAGGCGTTGATCCAGGCGAAGCGGCGCGACGGTCGAGGCGGCATGGCGACCGTCGGTGCGCTCGACATCGGCGCCTTGAACGTGATCTCGGGATGCGATTGCTTCACGGCGTCCTTGAGCAATCCCCCCTGCTCGCGTGCCGACTGCAAAGCCTCCTGGCAAATCGTGCAGGTCTCCAGATGACGCTCGACTGCGGTCCGCTCGGTTTCATCGAGCAGGTCATAGAGCATCGGCAGCAGTTGCGGTTGGCAGTAGTCGCATTTCATCGGCGTTCACCTGGTTCGATTATTTCCGCTTGCGGCTTAGCGCTCACGAGGGATATTCCGAGCGCTAAGCCGCAAGCGGAATACAACAATACGTTTCATACAAACTCCGCCGAGTTCAGCACACGGCGGAGTTTTTCGAGGGCGCTGCGCATCTGCGTCTTGATCGTGCTCACGGGGCAGTCACGCAGGTCGGCGATCTGCTCATACGTCAGGTCGCCGTTTTGGCGCAAGAGAAAGACTTCTTTCTCTTCTTCACGCAGTTCCAAGATCGCGAGCCGAAGGCGTTCGATCGACTCCTTGCGTTCCAGATTCTGCCCCGGCCCGGCGTCCTTCGCCAACATGGTATATTGCTCCGCCTGCAGAGGTTTGGCCTTGCGATTCCAGGCGCTGCGTTGCTTATCCTTGGCCGTGTTGAAGCAGACACGAAAGATCCACGCCCGCAGGTTGACGACGCTCGGCAATTGGTCCCGCGCGTTCCAGCATTTGATGAAGGCGTCCTGGGCGGCGTCCTTGGCGTCTTCGCGATTGCCAAGCACGAAGATCAGCGTACTGACCAGTTCGTCCTTGAGGTCATTGAAGGCGTGCACGAGTCTCGCCTCCGACGATTCACTGACGTTCTTGGGGACCGCAGCATCATAGTTCGCCATACTTCACCGGAAAAGACGAGAACTGTGCCCGCGTAGTTTGCCGACGTGTGGATTTTCTGTTTGCGTGCGAACAGGTTCGACGAAAATATTGTGCCAGAAATGGTGCCGATGCCAAGGGAGATTTTGGCAAATCGACTGCGGCAGGTGATTAATTACGAACTTCCCTATCCGCCGCTTGCGGCCACGACAATCTCAGCCTTGTGAAGGTATTTGTCACCGCTTCGGTTGCAGCAGCTTGTTGAGTTGGTTCTCGAGGAACGATCGGCCCAGGATTGACGTGAGCGATTCGAGAGCGCGCGGGTCGAGTTGCGGGCGCTCCAATGTGCCGCCCACGGGGATGCGGATCAATTGCTGCGCCTGCGCCGGCGTGAGACGGGCGGCCTCGGCGAGTTTGGCGGGGACGGGCATCTCCAGCACCAGCGCCAGCGAGCCGTCGAGGCCGACCGTGCCGGACGATTTCAGCGTAAAATCGGGGAAGACCAGTTCGAGATTTTGATGATGCACTTTGCCCTGCACCATGTGAAACGCGACCTGCGTCTCCTTCACCAGGCTCTGGGGCGGCGGGAGCTTTAGCAATCCGCTCAGCTCACGGATGATCGCGCTCGGACCGATCTTCGCCGCATGCAACACCAATGTGCCTTTGACCTCGCCTGTCGTGGGATTGGCGAGCGGGATGCGTCCGCCAGAAAGCGATAGCGACACCGCGCCCTCCGCCTCGGTGACATTCGCCAAGATCGGCAAGGCGTAACCCAGCGCGCTTGCGCACATCGCCGGCGTAATCTGCGCTCGCTCCACGACCGGGCCGGCGAGCAGCACGATCTCCATCGGCTCCGGCTCCAGGCGCAGGTTCGGCTGCAATCGCAGCTTGCCCATGTTGATCGTCGTATCGATCGGATAGGTTTGCAGCCAACCCTGTTGCATGACAGCTTTCACGTCCGCCGGGCCAACAACACAGCCGAACGCCGTGAGTGATTTCCACCCGACGCTGGCTTCCCCTTGCAGTTTGTTGAAGTGAAACATGGGGTCGCCGACGGATTGACCGCTGCCGGAGACGGCAATGACCGCAGGCCCGGTCCGCGGAAAAAGCGGCCCCGACAGCTTGAACCCGCGCGTGTCCTTACCGGCGATCTTCGCATCCTTGCCCAGAAACGGTTTCAGTTGCGGCTCGAGTTTCTCCAGATCATAGCTGAGTGTGCCAGTGAGATCGAGGTTGCGCGTCGCCGAAAGGCCGGCGATTGTCCCCAACATCTCCGCGGTAAACACCGAGGTCGTGAGCGTCAGCTTGTCGATCTGGAAGCCGTCCTTGGCCGAGTCGATGACGCCGCGACCCTGGCAGCGAAGTTCCGGCTCGCGCCAAGTCGGTTTGGCCACTGGACCGTAGGCGAATTGCTTGACGGCGACGTTGAACTCCGCGCCGTGACGGCCCTTCGCCGACTGCAAGTCGATTCGGCCCGCGATTGTGCCGGACATCGGCTCGGTCGGCTTCGCATTCGGGTTATGCGTCCACTGTCGTAGGCGAGCGAGATCGCCGGTAAATTCGGCGCCGCCGTGAAGTTTGAGGGTGTCGATGTTCAACGTCAGCCGATCGGATCGGACGATGACGCTCGGGCAGGCGACGTTGACCTTCGCCAGCGCGATTTCGCCGCTGCGTAGATTCCAGCCGGCATCTCCCTGGAGGTTCAGCGTCGGCTCGTCGATCCATAGATTCGCACCGGAGCAGCGAAATGGCGTGGCATGCAATTGGACGGTTTTGCAGTCGATGGCGTCGCGCGCGGGGCGAACGAGTGCGTCGAGTTTGGCTTGGCCTGACAGCTTCCAGTCATCGGCTGCCGTCGTGAGCGAGCGGGCGCGATTTTGCCATCGTGCCAGGTCGCCTTCGATACGTGTCTGGACGGCGCCCCACGGACCGCGGGCGAGATCGGCGATCGGCTCGGTCAGTTTCATCGTCACGCGATCAACACCCATGCCGATCAGCGCCTCGCCGGCGTCCAGGCTTTGTCGGCCCGCGCTCGAGCGATGCCCCGCGGCGCCGAACGTCATGGTTACAGCGGCTTCCTGCCAGGTCGATTTCGTGACGCCGGCGACGAACAGGTCGCGAAGATTCGTTTCGCCCTCCGCGATGAAGCGTTCATCATCAAGCCGACGAACATGGACCGTCGCATTTGCCGTGCCTGCGAGTTGAACACCGGCGAGATCGACGAACTGCGACAGCGGCTCCGCGAACTGTTGCAGGTCGGCCTCGGCGGTCATCGTGAAACGATTGGCGACCTGATTAGCTTCGATATTCAGGAATCGTGAAGTACACTTCAAGCGATCAATGGTCGGCATGCTCTGATGCAGATTGCGCAGTTGCATCTCGACGGCAACGGGATCGCTCCACGTCAAGGCCTGCGTGCCACGAATGCCGCGGATGTCGGAGGCGTTGATCTTGCCCTGCCAAACGATTTGGCCGTCGGTCATTTGGCTCAAGCATCGCGCTTTGAAGTTGCCGGAGATGAGCTTGACATCGTCGTGCAGATGGACGGTCTTGGGCAGCCGCTCGGCGAGCGTGGCGAGGTTCAACTCGACATTGACATCGACGTCGGCGCGATCGAGCATTGCCAAACCGGAGCGGGCGAGGTTGATGCTGCCCTGAGCGCTGATCTTGCCGAGGTCGCATTGCACTTCGAGCCGTTCCGCGGTAAGCCGTTGATCTTCAAGACGAATGCTGCACGGGGCGGCCAGGCGGTCGATTTTGAGATGGTCGGCCAGGAACGGCGCGCGGACGGCGAGATTGGCGCCGATCAAGTCGGCGACGAGTTCGATTTTCGGTTGGCCGTCTAGTAGCGATGCTGTGCCAAGCAGATGGCCTCGCAATGTGCCGGCGAGTTCCGTCGTCGGTTGCGTTCGCCGCACGAACAGACCGACCGGGCCGATCGGCAACGAGGTGAAGTTGCTCTTTATCGTTGCCTTCGGATTGGCCGCCAGCGGGTTGGTAAGAAAGACCTCGGCCTTGAACGAGCCATTCTCGCCGTTGTCGCTGGTCGAACCTTGGGTCAGAATCTGCACCGACTTGCCGCCGTCCTGCACGCGAGCGATGAGAGAGAATTCGGTCACCTGCCATACTCTTGGTGAATCGGCGTCGCGGATGTCGATTGTGCCATGGGCGATTTCCAGGTGCATGCGTGGCAGCGTCGTTTTCTTCGTCATCTCGTTGGGCTTGTCATGCGAGGCGACCAGCTTGGCGAGAACGGTTTCGAGATTGGATGTCGTTTTGCCAAAGGTCCAGTCGAAATGCGGCTTGTCGATATGGATGCCGCCGAGGTCGTCGCTCTCGAGAAGTAGCGAGAATAGACGTTGATCGGTTTCGATACGGGCAATGCGGGCGACGACGCGGTTGTCGCAATCGCGCACAACAACATCGCCGAGGACGACGGGTGCAAACCAGCCGAGCGACGCCCGCCCGATCTCGACGCTGCCGTTGAGATGCTGCGACGCTTGGCTGCTCGCCCAACCCAAGAGTGGCGAAACCGAGACGATGCGCGGCGTCGCCCAGACAAGCGCGACAAGGACGCCCAGGGCGATCAGGATGCGCTTCTTCCAGCGGGTTGTCGGTGGTGGTGGCGTTTCGGTAGTCATGGCGTCGTCCTGGAGTGCCAATGCGCTTGCGGCATGAAGCAGAGGGTCTCTTATTTCAACATCGGCACAGTCGGCAGAGACGCACTGGGATCGGCGCGCGTTCGCAGGGTGTGGTGAGTAAGATGGTAGGGGCTGTAGCGATTATGCCGAATGGAACGACGGGATGCGTATAACAACATTGACGCGACCGACAAAGGTCGCTTTACGAGCCGGAAGCGTAAGCGACGGAATGGAGAAATAAGTCGCTTACGCTTTCGGCTCGAAAAAACAGTTTTGTCGGTTGCGTCAACACGGCCTAACCTTTGAGGATCCGCCATGCTACGCCGATGCTGCCCGCCGCTGGCTGAGGATGCTGTGCATGTGTGGCATCAGCGCACAGATCGGTTCGATCAGGATCCGGCGTTCGTCGACGCGTTCCACAAGCTGTTGTCGCCGGGAGAGCAGACGCGGTTCGCCCAGATTCGTCGACCAGGTGATCGGTTCGTGTACCTGTTGTCACGGGCGATGATGCGCACGGTGCTCGCGCAGTATGTGGATTCCGCGTGCGAGAATCTTGCGTTCGGCGCCAACGATTTCGGCAAGCCGATCCTGACGCCGAGCGAGCGCCCCGCGGTGCATTTCAATTTGACCCATAGCCGCGGCGCGATTGCCTTGGCCGTGAGCGCGACATGCGAGGTGGGCATTGACATCGAGGATCGCTATCGGGCGGTCGAGTTTCGCGCACTCGCCGACCGCTTTTTTTCCGAGCCTGAAGCGTGCTACCTGCGCGGTCTGGAGGGCGAACGCTTGCGCGATGCTTTCTTTGCGATCTGGACCTTGAAAGAAGCGTTCGTTAAGGGAATTGGCCGTGGGCTGTCGTTTCCGCTTGATGCGTTCTGCTTTGATCTGGATGTGCATCGCCTGATCGCGTTTCGTCCGCTCGCGGATTATGTCGCCACGGATTGGGGATTTCGGCAGTTTGAGTTGGACGATCAGCACTCCGGCGCGCTGGCGATTCGCGGCCGCCATGCCGAGGAGGTTTGCGTTCAGTTTTACGAATGGGACGCTCATTTTGGGACCGACGCGACGACGGGCGAAGGCGAGCGATCGTGAAACCGGGCACGAAGTCGCGCGCGAAGATGCCGCTTTTTGGCAAACTTATTCGTTCGTAAAACATTTCAGGACGAGGCGAACGAAGAGTTGGAAAAAGTCGTTTGATTTCACCCGCTCTTCGACAAATTCCGACGTATGATGTAAGTAGAGAAAACAAGAGACCACCTTCCGCCATATCGGGGGGACCACCATGAGTGAGTCGAAAAGCTATCCCGCGTCCGATACTCCTGAGACACCGGACAACGGCGAAGTAATTCTGAGTTTGCAGACCGTGCACAAGATGCTGCCGCTGGTTCGCCGGATCGCGGGCGATGTCGTCCTGCGGTACGCCGCGTTGGCAAAAATTCAGCCTGAAGACGATAAGCTGGATCGGCAGCGCCATTCGCTGGATTGGCCGTCGCGGTACCGTCGCTACCAGATCAAGGAAGAGATTGCCAATGCAGAGAAGGAACTTGAGGTGTTGCTTGCCGAGCTTTGCGAATTGGGTCTTGTCTGCCTTGATGAAGCCGAAGGGCGCATCGGGTTCCCGACGCTCGTCAACAACCGCCGAGCATACTTTTCGTGGGTATCGGCGGAGAAAGCGTTGCGCAGCTGGCGTTTCGCCGACGAAGAAATCGACCGCCCGATTCCCGCTTCCTGGCTGAAAGAACTCGCCAGTGCGGCAACATAAACGCTTGTATGGAAATAACAAAACGCCTCGGCAACAAAGCCGAGGCGTTTTTTGTGGCCGCTAACGAAATTCAACGGTCGTCTACGGCACGGCCACGTGCGATGCCAGCGTGTATTGCAGTCGCACCGCGCTGTTGGCGCTGTATACTGTCGGTCCGTACACTGCCACGGTGCGGCCCAAATACATCTGCAGCGATTTGCCCGGCTCGTTGGAGATGTAGTTGAGTACCCGTCCCTGCGTATCTTCCAGAACGTAGATCGGTTGGCCGTCCTCACGGGTGATCTTTAGATCGCGGAGTCGGCCATAGGTGCTCCACTTCGCGGCTTCGAGCGTCACCAGGTTCGTAATCCCCGGCACGGGGTTCGTCGGCGAGAGCGCGGTGCGCGTGTCGCCTGGGTTCGATGCCGTATGAATCGGCGCCGTCATCGGCGTCTGTGGCAAGGTTGCGAGCCGATTCAGCGCGTATTGCTTTTGGTTCTGATCGGTCGTATTGTTGGCGATTTGCTGCAAAAGATAGCGGGCACGATTCATATCGTTGTTCTTGATTGCTTCCTCGGCGTCGGCAATGTAATTATTCGCCGCGAAACCGCCGGGCGCCAGGTTCCACGCCGGTGTCGTGGTCGTCGTCGGCGTGACCGGTTGGACGGCACGCACCGCTTCGATCGGCAGATACCGCCGTTCGCTCGGGTGCGGCTGAATCGGCAGCCAGGTTTCATTCTGTATCTTCAACGGACGATCCACGATCACTACACACGTGCCCGCCGTCAGCTTCATGCTCTCGCGGTTCGGCTCTTGGTTTACCAGTGTGCTGCCGGGCAACACCGGAACCGGACGGCCGGCGTCCGCCTCAACGTAACCAAGCCGACCGTCGATCTGCTTGACATACTTCGAGTTGATCCAGCTAAACGACCCGGCGGGCGGCACGATCTCCAGCCATCCGGGAGCCTCCTTCGACTCGCTCAGGACGATCACTTCTTGATTGCGATATAGCTTCGAGGTCGGATAGAAGTTCTTCGTCGGCCCGCTGCGCACCTCGACCTCCGCCAATACCACCGGCGCCTTGGCCGGGTAAGTCTGCGCGAAAACCGGATGGGTAGATGTCAACAACATCATTGAGGCGAGGAGGGATCGTCGTAGCCACATGATCGTTTTCTCCGCGAAGGGAATCGGACGAAGGCGAAATTATTCGCGAACGTCTTATAACGAAATCGACCAGTCAATCAAGAGGACATGAGCGATTTCCGGAATGGGTTGGTGGATCGGCAAAACAAGGAGAGGTGGGCGGGATGGGCGCCGTTTAGCCGCTCGCTTTCGGCGAGCGCGGTCTACGTGTCGAGCGGCACACGTTCGCGCTCGCCGAAAGCGAGCGGCTAAACAGTGCCTCACGGCTCCTTCGTCATCGGCCTGGCCGTGCCTGTCGCGAACAGCAACACGCTCATGCCCTCCGGTCTCGGCTCGACGTCGGCGGGTTGCGACCAGCTTTGCACGCCTCGGCCTGGCAGCACGCGGACGGCATTGAACGCCCAAGCGGTGGCCTGTCCGACCGGATCCGCAGTCAATTCGCCCAGCGGGATGGCGGCTTCGATTTGCCATTCCGTTTCCGTCGAGTGCACCGCGACGAACCAGCGCGGGTTCCAGTTTTTGTCATGCCAGCAGCTATCGCGCACACAGCCACGCTGATCGACCTCAAGCTGGTAGAACGTGCCATAATCGCGATCGACATCGAATAACAACTGCACGCGATCGAAGCTATCCAGATCGGCATCGGTCGTCCGCGGCTTCACGGGAGCGACGAAGTTACCTTTGGCATGCTTGCAACGCAGCGCCACATAGAGATGCTCTGGATCGAATGCGAACATCACTTCCGTGGGTTGCTGCTTGGCCGAATCGCCAATCGCGTTGTCGAGGATCATCGGCTTGACGTTCTGCCAGCACGGATCGTCGAACTTGCCGTCGAGGAAGGGCCGCACCTCGGTCTGCCTGGCCCAGGCGAGTTTGCGCGGCGAATTTGCGGTGCGGTTGCTCAGCCAAATCTCGGCGCTGGCGGCCTCGGCGAAAGGACCACTCGGCACGGACTTGCGATACTGCTGCATCCACGCCGCCGACGCGGTAGCGTCACCCGTTCTGCGCTTGCCCGCCTGCAAACCGAACTGTATCGGCGGATCGTAGCCGTGCACGGCGCCATACCCGGCCAAACGCTTCGCCCATTCACCGCTGGCCTTGTTCCAATCGCGAATATCGAGACGCGTGAGTAGCGGAATCGACATCGACTCTTCATGGCCGACGCGGAGTATCTTGTCCTTCATCGGGAGTGTGGCTGTCTTCTTGGCCGAGTTGATGAATTCGGTGACGGCAAAGTTCTTCAAATCATGTCGGCGCCGAGCCTCGCCACTCGTGTTGAGGTGAAGCAGCCAGCGATAGGCGTCGGCCGACAACGGATGCGCCGGGCAACGGTCAACCAGGTATAAGTAAAACTCCTGAGCGAGAAACCACTGGCCGCGCTCCGCATATTGACTGGCGATGGCATGGGCGGCCATCGCGACCGTTTCGTCAGGCAGCTTGTCGAGCATCTGCGTGACCAGCGCGAGCGTGCGATTCGCGTCGTCGAGGCTTTCGGACATTTCGACGGCCTGCTTGGCGAGCGACAACGGAGTCGGCGTCTTCGCGTCGATTGCTTCGTCCGTGTGGATATGCCGTTGCGTCTTTTCGCTGCGCCCATCGGCTTCGTTCATCAACGAGGCGATGGTGGCGTTGGTTCCATTGCCGAGCCGATGCAAATGGCGTTCGCGCGGCAACGACGTATAGCGCGTCGTCAGGAGGGCGTGGGCGGGGCCTGCGAAGAGCCGGGCGTTGCCAGCGAGTCGGGTGTTCGCCGTATCGACGTTGACGGATTGGGTGGCGCTCTTCGCATCGCTGAGAGCGAAGACGCCAGCGGCCTGCCAGGCCTCCAGACCAAGCTCGGTGATTTGCTCGGGATAGGCTTTCGGATCGGCGGCGCGACGCACGGCTTCGAGCAACGCTTCGCCCGCAAGTGCGTCGAGAGGCCGTTTGCTTTCCGGATCATCGCCGACGACGATGCCCGGTCGCCAAACACGCAACGTCAGCACGAGTTGCCGGAGCAGTTCCTCCTCGGCATGTGAGGCATGCAGGCGGTTCCAGTGTGCCAATACCGCCTTCTTGTCCGCGTGTTCGAGATGTTGCGGCGTCGGGAAATGCCACAGCGTTTCGCCGGTCAAACCTCCGGCGCGGCGCACAGCCGAGGCATATCGGCGAGCATCGAGTGCCCCGCCCCAGGTCGCAGTAGCGGGATCGGGGGCCGTGATGCGCAGGGCACCGACGTGGCGTGCGTCTGCGATACCGAGGTGGGCAATGAGATCGACCGGCGTGCTGGAACCGCGAGCTTTCACGCACAGGGCGGCGAGTCGGCGTGCGCCTTGATGTTGCAGCGCCCAAGTCTTGCCGCCGTCACGCGTGTGAAGGATCGTGCCGGTATCGCCGACGGTCCAGCCGTGCTTTTCATCGAAGAAGAAAACGCCGTTGAGCGGCAGCGGCTGTCCGGTCTTGTGCAATGCCCAGTTGACGCCGCCGTCCGGACTGTGCAAGACAACCGAGCCGGGCCGACCGACGACCCAGACGTTGTCCTTGACCGCATGTATCGCATGAAACTCGCAGTTAGCGAGGACATTGGTCGGGAGATCGGTCTTGGCGAAATCCCACGCCGACCCGCCGCTCACGCTGGTCAGGATCAAACCGCCCTGTGCGACGGCCAAGGTCTTCTTGCCGAGAATTTGTACGCCATTCACATCTCGGCCGGCCAACGTCTCGGAGTGTTCGGCCATGGTGATGCGCTGGCCACGTAAAGTTGCGAGTCGGCTCCACGCGCCGGCAAAGATGCCAGTATTGACATCATAAAAATCAGCGGCCAACCAACCGCTCGTGCGCGGGCCGGCCAACGGCTCCCAGCTGCGCCCGGAATCGACTGTGCGGAAGACACCGGCCGGGAAGGCATCGGTCGCTTCACCGACGAGGAAGCCGACTTTCGTGCTGACGAATCGCACCTGATTGATGCCTGGCAACGTATCGGGCAGCTGCCGTTTCCACTCCAGGCCGCCGTCGTTCGTAAAGAGCACGACGCCGACGCTGCCCATGCCATGTGGCAATTCGGAGCGACCGACGGCCCAGCCGATATCCGGGGTCAGGAACTGGATGGAACGCAGCGACGCCGTCACGCCCGTCGGTTGGCGATGCCAGGTGCGCCCGCCGTCGAGCGTGTGGAGGACGATGCCGTCGTCGCCGCAGGCCCAGCCTTCCTTGGTGTCGATGAAGTACACCGAGCGCAGACTGGCGTCTTCAGGATGACGCAGCTCCTGGGCCGACACGAGGTTGCCGAACGAAATCAACGATAGGAGAACTAACAGTGTGCGATGAGCCAACCGCATGATCCGCACCTCCGTGTGCCGGGGAATTGATTTCGATTTGTTTAGCCGCTCGCCTTTGGCGAGCGCGGGCGTATGGAACGCGCTCGCCAAAGGCGAGCGGCTAAACAATACTAATTCTTAATCCGATACCGCACGATGCACCAGAGCGCCTGAAACGCATCCTTTAGGCCGATCTTTTTGCCTTCTTCATAGGTACGGCCCGAATAGCTGATCGGCACTTCGAAGATACGAAGCTTGGGCCGAACCTTCGCGATCTTTACCGTGAACTCCGGCTCAAAACCGAAGCGATTCGACTTCAGCACGATGTCTTTGAGAATATCGCGGCGGAAGACCTTGTAACAGGTTTCCATGTCGGTCAGATTGAGATTAGAAAAAATGTTCGAAGCCAGCGTCAGCATTTTGTTCGCGATCATGTGCCAAAAATAGAGCACGCGATGGCAGTCGCCGATAAAGCGCGAGCCGTAGACGACGTCGGCCTTGCCTTCGATGATCGGCTGGATCAAACGCGGGAACTCGGCGGGATCGTACTCAAGATCGGCGTCCTGAACGATGATGACATCGCCAGTCGCATGGGCGAAGCCGGTGCGCAGGGCGGCGCCTTTGCCCTGATTCTTTTCATGATAAACGACCTTGTGCCCTTCCTGCTCCATCTCACGCAAAATCTCGCGCGTGCCATC
>CAMAUE010000089.1 GCA_945861245.1 Singulisphaera sp. GP187 | reverse complement strand
GACGCCGCCGCATCAACGCCATCCCTATCAGAGCTGGCAGGGGACACCCGCGTGTGCCATCTTCCTGAACAACCCCGAGAAACGCAAATGGTACGTCGGCTTCCGCGACGGCGGCAACGGCGGGCCGACCAAGGACGCCCCATACTACTGCGGCGTCGAGTTCAAGGATGCATTTGTGCTGACGCATTTCACCATCACGACGGCTCCCGACATGCCAGGCCGAGACCCGAAGGTGTGGGCGATCCAGGGATCGAACAGCGGCAGAGACGACGACTGGACTGACATTTACCGATGTGATGTGAAAGACCGTGCGGGCAGCCCACTGCGTGAAAATCCGCGTAGCGAGACAACCCTTTTTACCGCGTTCACCAGCGCCGACATGGCCAAGGTTGTAACGCCAGCGGATCTGAAGAAGCTCTCGGCCAAGCTCAAAGATCAGAAAATTGACAAGGCCGACTTCGCCTTGCCGAAGAAGGCCTATCCGTGGTTTCGCATTGTGATCTACTCCTGCTTCAACCCGAACAGCACGACCTTCGATGATTTCAACAGGCCGCCGGGATTCTCTCTGGGCCAGCTCGAATTGTTCGGCGTCCAAGGCGTGCGCGAAAAGCCAGCCCCTATCAAGGTGCGGGCCTACGATCCGCCGTTCATCATTTCAGCCTGGAGTGGTCCGACGGCCAGCCTGGATCGATACAAGGAATATGCGGACTGCGGATTCAATCTCGTCCTGATCACCGATCTCAAACGGCCCGCCGGTGACGCCGCACTTGCCAAGGCCGTGGGAATCAAGGCCATCGTCGCGGACAAGCAGTTGTTCAAGTTCAAACCCGATCCCGCTGATTTTGCGAAGAACATCCAGGCCGTCATCGCCAAGTACGCGAATGACCCGACCGTAGTTGGCCTGTATCTCGCGGATGAACCCAGTGCAGGCAGTTTCGCCGACCTCAAGTCGATCAGCGACGAGGTCGAGAGAGCCAATCCGAAGCTGATTCCGTTCATCAATCTGTTGCCCACCTACGCACCGCCTGTGGCACTGGGAACGCGAAGTTACGAAGAGTATGTTCGTCGTTATATCCAGGCGATCAATCCGCCGTTCGTGTGCTGGGATCACTACGCCTTGCTTGAAAAAAACGCGACCCGGCCCGATTACTTCGAGAACCTGGAGATCGTGTCGCGGGTTTGCCGCGAGCGGAACCTGCCGTTCGTGCAAATCATCTGCTCGGTGCCGCACGGCATGTATCGGCCACAAGATGAAGCGGACATCCGCTGGCAGGTTTACACCACACTGGCGTATGGCGCGAAAGGCATCATCTATTTCACTTACACAACGCCTCGCAACGACGGCTGGGGTTACAAGGACGCGATCCTCAACGCCAAGGGGGAGAAGACCGAGCGGTACGGCTATGTCCAGCGAATGAACCAGAAACTCAACGCGTTGGCGCCATGGATGGTAAAGTTGCAGAGCGTCGCAGTTGCCCATACCGCGCTGGTTCCCCGCGGAGGAAGTAGCTTCGACTCCACCATCCCGGTAGCGAGCGCGACAGGCGGTACGATCTCGGTCGGCTGGTTGCAGGACGCGGAACAGAAGGACTACCTCTTCGTGGTCAACCGTCATTTCGGATTGGAGGCCAAAGAATTCTCGCTCGTTCTGCGTGGCAAGGCAAGCCACGTTGCCGAAATCTCGCAGGTGACCGGCGAGCTGTCCCAGGCAACGTTTGACCCCGAAAAGCGGACCTTGACCGTCAAGCTGTTGGCCGGGGAAGGCAAGCTGTTCAGGCTGAGCGAGAAGGGAATCACGTTCAGCCTGCCGCCAGAGATTGTCGGAGGGAAAGACCTCGAACTCAACAACATCGGATTCATTGGCGAAAAGCCCGACGGCAAGGCGACCGGCAAGCTCTTTTGGCGTCACAAGGGCGAAACAAAGTTTGCCGACCTGCCTCTTGAATCGGTAGCAAAGGATCGCTTCAAAGTAACGTTGCCCGCTTCGGTCACGAAGGCGCCGTTCGAATATTATCTTGAGATGCAGGAGACGGGCGAAAAGCCGATGCGTGAGCCGATGCAGGGAGCCGAGTCTCCGCTGGTTGCAATTCCCGATTTGACGCCGCCAACCGCGGTCCCGGAGTTGGTCACCGCCGTCGCAAAAAGCTATCGTGTGTCCATCGGATGGAAGCCGGCCACTGATGACCGGAAAGTGGTTGAATATCGGGTCCATCGTGGCGCCGCCCACCAATTCAAGCTGAGCGAGAAGACGCTACTCGCGAAACTCCCCGCCGAAACGCTCACCTATACCGACAACGCACCGACGGCCAAGCAATCAACTTGGTACGCCGTTTATGCGATTGACGTGGTGGGCCGCGAGGGCGAAGTCCGATATTTGCGTGTCGATGTGCCCGATCATCAGCCGCCGGCAAACTCACTCAAGGTCGTGGCGATGCCAGGTTCCAAGTCGGTCATGCTCACCTGGACTGGCGAACTGGAGCCGATCGTCTCTGCCTTTGAAATCTATCGCGGCGAGGGCAAAGACAGCGAGATGAAGAAAGTCGGCGAGATCACCGATCTGAAACTTGGACGGTTTCTCGATAAGGAAACGAAATTCGGCACGGAATACCGCTATGCCGTTCGCCCGCGCAGCTCGGCCGGCCTTCTGAGTGAACCGGGCAAGGTCGTGATGGCATCGCCTCTTCGGTACCTGAAACGAATCAACTGCGGCGGCCCCGAGATTGCTGCGGAGGACGGCGTCCCGTGGGAGCCCGATACCGGCGATGGGCATCCCTCCGTCAAGTACGGTGGTACGAGTGTCTGGAACACCGGCAGCAATGTCTCGAAGGACGTGTACCAATCGGAGCGCTGGGCGAACAACGGCCTCGGCTACGAATTCAAGGTCGATCCGGGGCGTTACGAAGTCGTGCTGTTGTTCTCCGAGACCAACTCCGATTTCGCCGGCAAAGGCAAACGCCTGTTCGACATCGTTATCAACGACAAAACCGTGGCCGAGAAAGTCGATGTGTTTACCGAAGCCGGCGGACAATCGAAGCCCTGGCAATTCCGCACCATCGTGGAGGTGAAAGGCGCCGAACTCGAAATCAAGCTGCTCGCCAATCCCACCGGGCCGGCGATTAAAGGGATCGAGATTCGTGGACTGCCGGCAAAGTAAAACGATTGCGACTACTCGCTCTGACTTCGCTATTGGAAAGGCATTAACGTGCTTCGACACTTTTCGCTAATCTTTGCGATTCTGCTGACGGCAATCACCCCACTCTGCGCTGCCGGGGAAAAAGTCGATTTCGATCAGCAGGTCGCACCGATTCTCGCCGAACGTTGTCTCGGCTGTCACAGTGGCGCCAAGCCGAAAGGCGGGCTCGATCTGACGGGTTCGAAGGCAGTACTGAAGGGCACAAAAAATGGCCCGGCGGTGATTGCGGGGAAACCGGAGGAAAGCCCGCTGTGGACCCGGGTTGAAGCGGGAGAAATGCCGCCGAAGAAGCCGTTGTCGGCCGAGGAGAAGGCAATCCTCAAGACGTGGATCGCGAAGGGCGCCGGCTGGGGAACCGACCCGATCGATCCGCTTCGAATGACGACCAAGCAGCGAGCCGGTTTCGACTGGTGGTCGCTGAAACCGCTGCGCCGCCCCGTATCACCCAAAGGGGGCGATGCCGCGTGGCCAATCAATCCGATCGATCGCTTCGTGCTGGAACGGCTCGATGCTGCCGGACTGAAACCCTCTGCGGAGGCGGATCGGCGGACGCTGATCCGTCGCCTTTCGCTGGACCTGCTCGGTTTGCCGCCAACCTGGGAGGAGGTCGATGCCTTCGTCCGTGACGAACGGCCCGACGCCTACGAACGACTCGTAGATCGCTTGCTTGCTTCGCCGCATTACGGGGAACGCTGGGCCCAGCACTGGCTGGATGTCGTCCGCTATGGCGAGAGCGGCGGCTTTGAACGCAACGACCCGCGCCGAAATTCCTGGCACTACCGCGATTGGGTCGTGCAGGCTTTTTCCGCCGATATGCCCTACGATCAATTCTGCCGCCTGCAGTTGGCCGGCGACATTCTCCAGCCCGGCGATCCCGATGCCATCAAGGCGTCTGGGTATCTTGTGGCCGGCATCCACAATACCGTGCTGCCTGGCATCAAAGCTTTGCAAGACGCGGCTTTCCATGAGGAACTCGAGGATCTCGTCGGCAATGTCGGCCAGACCTTCCTGGGCATGACGGCTAACTGTGCCCGTTGTCACGACCACAAATTCGATCCGATTTCGCAGATCGATTATTACCGCCTCGCCTCGGCCCTCTCCGGTGTTCGCCACGGTGAGGCCGAATTGCCAAGCCCGAATTTCAAAGCGGAGACCGACCGAATCTCAGCAGCCCTTGCCGAGATTGCGAAGCGATTGACCGAGATGGATGCGCCGATCCGCAAGGAGATCATGGCGGCTCGCAAGGCGCCCGTTGCGTCGGGTCCGGCGCCGATCGCCGCCTGGGATTTTCGCGAGGGGGGCAAGGATCGCATCGGGAACCTACACGCACAACCCAGTGGCGGAGCCCGCTTCACTTCGGACGGACTCGTGCTCGATGGCAAGTTAGCATTCGCGCGGACGCCGACGATTCCTCGGGCGTTGCGCGAGAAAACCCTCGAAGCCTGGGTCCGGCTTGCCAACCTCGATCAAAGGGGGGGCGGCGTGATGACGATTGAGGAGGGGGACAAATTCGACGCGATCGTCTTCGGCGAACAAGAGGCAAAACGATGGATGGCCGGCAGCGACTTCTTCAATCGAACCAAGAGTGCGGGTGGACCTCTCGAGACGGCCGCGCCGTCGAGGCCGGTCCACATCGCCATAGCTTATCGCGCCGACGGCACGATTGCTATTTATCGCGATGGGCTCCCTTACGGTCAATCCTATGTCAGCTCCGGCCCCCAGTCGTTTAACGCGAATCAAGCTCATATCAAGTTCGGCAACCGCCATGGGGTGCCAGGCGGAAACAAGATGCTGGCCGGCATCGTTGAACGAGCGCGATTGTATGATCGTGCCCTGACGAATGACGAAATCGCCATCTCGGCCAAGGTTGAAAACTTCGTCACCGAGACCGAGTTGGTTGCGCGTCTCACGGAACCCCAGCGAGCCAAACGAACCGATTTGCTCAAACAGCGTGCCGAATTGGAAACACAACTCGCCAAGGTGAAGCCGGGAAAAGGCGCCAAGGCCTACACCAATCGTCCGGTGATGCCGCAGACGATGCGCGTCATGCACCGCGGCCAGGTGTCTGAACCCGGTAACGTGGTGTCGCCCGGCGGCGTAGCGGCACTGGGCAAGGCCGACTTCAAGTTGGAACCGAACGTCGCCGAGGGGACACGCCGAGTCAAGTTGGCCGAGTGGATCACGTCGCCCGAGAATCCGCTTTTCGCCCGCGTGATGGTCAATCGACTTTGGCACCATCATTTCGGCATCGGCATCGTTGAAACGCCCAGCGATTTCGGCTTTAACGGCGGTCGGCCCTCGCATCCGGAATTGCTGGACTGGCTCGCCTCCGAGTTTGTCGAGCGCGGCTACCGCCTCAAGGAAATGCATCGGCTCATCGTCACCTCGCGAACCTATCGCCAATCCTCGATGCCGAAAATTGACGGCCTCAAGAAGGACGCCGAATCTCGCCTCCTCTGGCGGAAGCGTCCGATGCGGATCGAAGGGGAAGTCCTGCGCGACAGCTTGTTGGCTGTGACGGGGTTGCTCGATCGCTCCGTGGGTGGCCAGGGCTTTTCCGATTACAAGGAGAACAACAACGCCGGCACCACCTATTTCGATCCAATTGACCCCGTGGGGCCGCAGTTCCACCGCCGGAGTCTGTACCGTTTCCGGCCACGCTCGGCCAGTCAAGGTTTGCTTGACGCGTTCGACTGTCCCGATACCGCCGGCTCGGCCCCGCGCCGCAACGTCACCACGACGCCGCTCCAGGCACTCGCCCTCTGGAATGGCCCCTTCGCCCTGCGCATGGCCGACACGCTCGCGGACCGGATTCGGAAAGCGAAAGCCCCCGAAGGCGAGGTCGTCGCATCGTACCGCCTCGTGTTGCAGAGAGACCCGACCATGGAAGAACGCGGGCGTGCCACACGGCTGGTCGAACAGCACGGCGTGAGAGCGCTGGCACGCGTGCTTTTCAACAGCAACGAGTTTCTTGTGATCGAATGACAGACCAACCGCCGGTTTCTGGAGCGAGAGATCCCATGAATGACTTCGTTTTTGATCGCCGTCGTTTGCTTTCCTGGTCGGCTCAGGGCCTCGGGGCGACGGCGCTCCTGCATCTCCTCCAACGCGACGGCGTTCTGTCGGCTCAGGAAGGCACGCAGCTGCCGGCGAAAGTGAAACGGGCCGTGCAGATCACGCTCGTTGGCGGAATGAGTCATCTCGATTCGTTCGACCCGAAGCCGGAACTTCGCCGCCGCCACGGACAATCGCTTCGCATGGAACACCAGCCCGATACCTTCTTCAACCAGATCGGCCTTTTACGCCGCAATGATTTCGATTTCCGTCGGCGCGGCCGAAGCGGCCTCGAAATCTCGAATTTGTTCCCGCACATTGCAGAACACGCCGATGAATTGACCGTGCTGCGATCAATGGTCGCCGACAGCGCCAATCACACACCGGCGCTCTTCGTGCTCAATAGCGGCTTTCCCTTGAACGGCTACCCGGCACTCGGCGGCTGGCTTTCCTTTGGACTCGGCAGCGAAGCCGATGATCTACCTTCTTACGTTGTTCTCCCTGACGATCGCGGCGAGGCGAACGGCGGCGCTTCCAACTGGACCGCCGGCTTTCTGCCCGCGCAGCATCAAGGCGTTGCCTTCGGCAGCGGCCCCAATCCCGTCGGCAATCTCGTCCCGGCCCGTCCCATCAGCGCCGCCGAGGAAGAGGCAAGTCGCGCGTTTCTGCGCGAAACGAACCTTGCCCATGTTGCACGCCGTGGCGACGATGCGGACCTGTCCGCGCGGGTTCGCAGCTACGAATTGGCTGCCCGGATGCAACTCGCCGTGCCACGGGTAGCGGATCTTGCCGATGAACCGGTGTCCGTTCGCTCGCTCTACGGGATCGATCGCCCCGAGACGGCCGACGCCGGCCGTCGTTGCTTGCTCGCACGCCGCTTGCTCGAACGAGGCGTTCGCTTCGTGCAAGTCTACTCCGGCGGTCCGATTGCCGGCAGCCCGCGCCGGAGTTGGGACGCCCACGAGAACGTCCGCGAGAACCACTCGGCCGAAGCACGCCGCATCGACCAACCCGTCGCCGCGCTGCTCGCGGACCTGAAGCGCCGCGGCATGCTCGACGACACGCTGGTGCTGTTCACGACGGAGTTCGGCCGCACCCCTTTCACGCAGTCCGGCGCCGGCACGGTTGGAGCCGGTCGCGATCACAACCGTTACGGCTTCTCTTGCTGGCTCGCCGGGGCCGGCCTCAAAAAGGGAATCGCTCACGGCGCCACCGACGAAGTCGGCTGGAAGGCGGTCGTCGATCCGGTCACCTGGAACGACTTCCACGCAACCGTGCTACACCTCTTCGGCATCGACCACGAACGGCTGACTTTCTACCACAACGGCATCCGCCGCCGCCTGACCAACGTCCATGGCCACGTCGTGAATGACATCCTGGCGTGATCGCGGCGATTCACGGCGTCTTTGCTCCTTCTGACGAGGTGTGTCGATGGGCGTTCTGAAAAACCACTGGCTTGTGCTTCAGCGGTCCCTGCTTGTTATTCTCACCATGGTGGTGACCCCTTTTGGGGCAAGGGCGGCGACGTACCACGTCTCGGTCCAGGGCAATAACGCCGACGCCGGTAACGAGGCAAAGCCCTGGCGGACCATTCAGCACGCCGTGGATTCGCTCAAGCCGGGCGACACCGCGATTGTCGGCGCCGGCGTCTATCGCGAACGCATCGAGGTGAACCGCGGCGGCACGGCCAAGGCGCCGATCACGCTGATCGCTGCACCCGGCGCCAGGGTCGTCGTCTCCGGCGCTGATCTATTGTCTGACGGCTGGACCAAGGAAAAAGGTTCCGATGGAATTTACAGCCACGACTGGGCCCATCGCTTTCCGATCAACGGTCCCAACGACTTGATTCATCCAGCCGACAAGTATCACGAGGTGATCGGCCGCGCCGAGCAAGTGATGCACGAAGGCCGACAACTGCGGCAGGTGCTAAAACGCGAGCAGCTTTCGCATGGAACTTTCTACGTCGATCTGGCTGCCAAGAAGCTGTACGTTTGGCTTGGCAATAGCATGGACCCGGCGCGGACCGAAGTGGAGGCGAGCACACGCACGCAATGGTTGACCGGAGCGCGCGATGTTTCTTTTGTTCATGTGCGCGGCATCACCTTTCGCTATGCCGCCAACCACGCGCAGCGCGGCGCATTTTCGGTTTCGTTTGGTTCGCGAGGCTGGCAGGTCCTCGATTGCGTCTTCGAACGAACCAACGGCGTTGCCGTCACCATCACAGGGGACGGGCATCTCTTTCGTCGCTGCGTCTTTCAGGACAACGGCCAGATGGGCCTCGGCGCGTATGCCTGCCATAACACACGCATCGAGGAGTGCGGCTTCTATCGCAACAACCTCAAGGGCTACAACACCGATTGGGAAGCCGGCGGCGTAAAAATCACCATGTCGCGAGCGTTCGTCTTTTGGCGTTGCCGAGCCGTCGATAATCGCGGGTCGGGCCTATGGTACGACATCGGCAACGAGAAGGCCGTCATCGCGCATTGTTACCTTGCCGACAACGACGAGGCCGGTATCTTCTACGAAATCTCCTACAGCCTGCACGCCCACGACAACTTGATTGTCAACAACGCCAACCACAAAGAGAGACCGCGCGGCGCGTGGGGCTTCGGCGGCATTACCCTTTCGTCGTCTGAGGATTGCATCGTCGAGAACAATACGCTCATCGGCAATCGCGACGGCTTCACGCTCCGCGAACAAAATCGCACCACGCCACGCATCGACGGCGGCGAACGCCGAATCATGAACAAGAACCACATCATTCGCAAGAACCTCATCGCCCATTCGCAAGACTTCAACATCGGCCTTTGGATCGATATGACTTTCTTCGGCCCCCATCCCGCCGGCCACGACAAGAAGGATCCCATTTCCGAGGACCCGAAGACGCTGAACCTTCGCTTCGAGGAGAACCTGCTGTGGGCTCTGCCGGGCCGGCCCAATTATCAGTATGGCTGCGTCTGGAGGCCGAAGAGCAAGTCGGCCGACACGCCCGCGGACTTTTCCAAGGCATCGGGAATCGCGGACACGTCGGTCGTAGCCGACCCACGTTTCACGGACATCCATGCTCACGACTACCGCCTGCTCGCGGACTCGCCGGCGTCGAAACGAGGATTGGGGCTGCGTGAGTTTGAAAAGATCCCGCAACGGTAAAATCTAGCACCGTCCCAGCATCACCGCATCCGGGCCGGCCAGGAAAACGAAATCGCGAGTGCGTTTCATAGAATGATAGCAGGAGCTGTCGCCTTCTCGTGATCACCCCAACATAAGAAACTCACCATGACCACGTTTCCGTCGTTCAAGCTTCGGTTCGTTCTCCTGGCTGTCGGGACCGTCGCTGCGGTCTTGAGCCTGTTTCTGGGAACTGAGATCGATCCCGCCACGCCTGTCGCGGCCGGGGAACCGAAGAAGGGGTTCATCGACGTTACCGAAGCTATGGGTTTGAAAGAGATGAGCGGCGGAACCGCTGCGTGGGGCGATTTCGACAACGATGGCTGGGTCGATCTCTGTGTGGGCGGCCAAGTGTGGCGCAACGAGAAGGGGAAGAAGTTCGTGAAGGTTGCCGATTTGCCTGGCTCTGCGATCTGGGGCGACTTCGATAACGACGGCTATCTCGATCTGTTCTGCTACGAGACCGGCAGGCTCTTTCGCAATATCAAAGGCACCAAATTCGAGGAAGTGAAAATCCTGCCGAAGCTGCCGACGCGGGTTTGCCTGGGGGCCACCTGGGGCGATTTCAACGGCGACGGCTTCCTCGATCTCTACCTCGGCGGCTATGAGATTTGGCCCGACAAAGAGTATCCAGATATCATCCTCATGAGTGAAAAAGGCGAGCGCTTTGTCGAGACCTGGCGACAGACGCGAATCTTACGGGCGCGGGGCGTCACGGCCGCCGACTTCGATGAAGACGGCCACCTCGACGTATTCGTCTCGAACTATCGGCTCCAGCCCAACCTGCTCTGGAAAAACGACGGTAAGGGCAAGTTCACTGACGTCGCCCACGCCTACGGCGCCGCCGGCAACCAGAAGCTGGGAGCCTACGGCCACACCATCGGCTCGGCCTGGGGCGATCTCGACAACGACGGGCATCTCGATTTGTTCGTCGGCAACTTCAGCCATCCACCGGACTACCAGGATCGCTCTCAGTTCCTGCGTAACAAGGGACCCAAAGGCAAATGGCATTTCGAGGACATGACCAAGACCGCCAATCTGCGCTGGCAGGAATCGTACGCCTCGCCCACCCTGGGGGACTACGACAACGACGGCTTGCTTGATCTCTACTTCACCACGGTCTACGCAGGCGACAAGAGTGTCCTCTATCGCAACCTCGGCAAGTGGAAGTTCGAGGAGATCAAGGCGAGCGCGGGCATAACGCCGGCACTGACCTATCAGGCAGCCTGGGCCGATTTCGACAACGACGGCCAGCTCGACCTAGTTACCGGCGGCAGACTGTTCCGCAACCCGGGAACCAAGAACCATTGGCTGAAGGTGCATCTCGAAGGCAGCGGCAAAGTGAACCGCGCGGCAATCGGAGCCCAAGTTCGTCTGCGCCTCGGCGATCAGACGCTCACCCGCCAGGTCGAAGGCGCTACCGGCCAGGGCAATCAGAACGATCTCACCATACACTTCGGCCTGGGCAATCACAAGGATCCGGTCAAACTGGAAATTCGCTGGACAGATGGCACCCGCCAGGAACTTGAGACGCCCGTGGATTGCACCATCACCGTCAAACGCGCTGAAGGCAAGTAGGCAACCTGCTAGTCGCCGAATCAGCGTTTCACTGCATAGCCAATCGATCGCAAGGAGAGAACCATGATGCCGAAAGCAATTCTGATCAAATCGTGCGTTGTACTACTATTCGCGCTCGGCTCGGTGAGAACGCCCGCCCGAAACGTTTCGTTCTTTACGCGATTTTCGATCTCCTTGCGTTTCTGCTGATGCTCCTTGATGAGGTTCTCTCGGCTTTTTTCTGGGACCTTTTTCAGCCTCTCCGCGTAATTGGCGTCGAGCAACTCAAGGAGCCGAGCGCTGCTATCGTTGAAGCGCGGCGATGCCAGCAGCTCGGCGAACACGTTTTTGTCTTCGTTGACGATCGATGCGATGGTCCACTGCGTGACGCCTGGTGTCGCCCGCGGGCCAAAGGACCCACGCTTCGCATCTTTGAAGACGCTGGCAACCCGCGGATACTCAAAGAACTCCTCGAAAAAACGCTGCACCCGCGGCAGGTAGGCGTAGCCGCGCTTGCCCTGAGCCCGCAGCGAATCGTGGAAGCCAGGCAGCCCCAGTTGATTCGGCGGCGCGCCTTCGGCAAGCAACCGCCTGACCACGCGTTCCACATCCGCCCTGGTCGAAAGCTGTTTCTTCTCCAGGGCCTCCTGAATGATCGGCACCTTGTGGGGAGGCAAATCGGTCAGGGCATACGAGACGGCAAACGCAATCTCGCGCGGCGACAACATCTTCCGGCCATGTTCGTCCGGTTCCCCCATGCCGAATTCCATGCGGTAGATCGCTTCCGGCGCCAGGTAGATCGCCATGATCGTGATCTTCAGACCGCTCTCGTTGCCGGCCTGCTTGATATTCTTGACCATGAAATTCCGATACCGCGTCAGTTCCTCGTCATCGATCGGCCGGCAGCGTGCGCGAAAGAATTCCTCGCGTATCGCTTTCTCCATCGCTTCTTTCGTTGGCTCCCCCTTGGCCTCGGAAATGGCCTTGAACGTGGGGTTGCCCGGAGCATTCTTGTCATCGTGCATTTGCTTGGTGATGATGTCGTCGAACGTCATCATCAGAGTCAGGAAACCGGCCTCGCCGACGATTTCCTGCGACGAATAATCGCGAATGCCATCGGTCTTCGTGGAGAAGGCGAGCGGCTGGGCCTTCGATCCGGGGCCGGACTGGTAGCCTCGGCCGGCAAAGATGTAAGGGCTGATGCGCCACAGGCGAGCCGGCGACGCGGACAGATCCTTGATCGAACCGTCAAACAACAGCTCATGATTGACGCGATTGCCAAATTCTGGAAGGAGCGTCTTGGACCTAATCTCGAAACCTTTGCCGGCTTGAATTAGATAGTCCGTGATCCACTGGATCGCCTCAACCCGCTGACGGGCGGTTGGCTGGGGCCTGTCTTCGGGAGGCATCATGCCAATCTCCAACTGTTCGAGCACGCGCTCCCAGTGCGCGACGGCTTTGACATCCTTCGGATCGGTCCGCATCTCGTGCAACGCCGACGGAGTTTCGGCTTCTCGAAACCTTGATGAAACAACCAGGGCGCGCGTTCACCCGCCATGACCTGATGGATGCCGCGGTTGGCGATGCCATCGTTCTGGAACGAACGATTGACGTTCACATCAAGTCCCTGCGCCGCAAACTCGGCGATGCCGGCGAACGTATCGAAACCGTGCGCGGCGTGGGCTATCGATTTCAGCGTGACATCCACGCCTAGCTGATACCTGGGCGTGACGACTCACGCGCGACAGCTTGGCATTGGATCGTGATCTCACTTCCTGCTTTTATCATTTCTTCCCGTCCGCTTCATCAAGCCTACACTTGGTTCCCTTAGACTTCTCTCAACGACAACCATCAGGCTCCGTTCACAACTTTGTTGAGAAGAGGCATCATGAAGCGCGAAGGACGTAATGAAATTGAACGACATGGTTTCACACTGATCGAACTTTTGGTGGTCATCGCGATCATCGCCATTCTGATCGGGCTGCTCGTTCCCGCTGTGCAAAAAGTCCGCGAAGCAGCGGCACGCATGCAGTGCCAGAATAACCTGAAGCAATTCGGCCTCGCGCTCCATAACTATGCCGGAGCCAACAAGAAGTTGCCTAGCACTCGGCTCAACGCGCCCAGCAGCAATTTCGCCTCATGGACCGTGCTAGTGCTGGACTACGTCGAACAAGGCAACTTGGAACGGACTTACGACAAAACGGTGAAATGGAATACGGGGGTCAATCTGCAAGCGGGCCAAAAGACCGTTCCGCTGTTCGTCTGCCCCAGCACGCCCACGGGCGAGCGGCGCGCCGCACTGTCGGGGCCGACTGCGGGATTGTCCATGGGCGGGATTGACTACATGGTTCCTCACCAAATCCGCAACTATTTCTATTTGGCCAACAGCATCCCCAATCCGAACGGCACGGCCAACAGCGAGGGCGCGATGGTCAATGGACGCGACACGCCCTTGACTTCCATCACGGACGGTACGAGCAACACCATCATAGTTCTCGAAAATGCGGCCCGGCCCAACTGGTTTCTTCTGGGACGCGACCAGGGCGGTCTGTTGCCCAGGCCCGAAGGCTACGGCTGGTCCGACCCGGACAGCTCGGCGGGGTCGATTGACGGCAGTCATCCGACGACCGGCGCCATCAACAGCGCCACGAGCTTTGCCGGTGGAACGTGCATCATGAATTGCAACAACGACAGTGAGCCGTATAGCTTCCACAGCGGCGGCATGAACGTGTGCATGGGCGACGGATCCGTTCGGTTTTGCTCCCAATCGATCTCGGCAGGAACGTTCGCAGCCCTGATCACCTCAAAGGCGGGGGATGTCGTCGGCGATTGGTAAGAAGCTTCACCTGCCTCCGCGCCAACCGTTCCCGTCCTTGGCCCTGACGCCTATCGATCCGTGAATCAGGTGAATCCGAACTTCTACACAAGCAATGGGAATTTGCCGTATTTGGCGGTCAATCAATTCGGTAAGCAGTGGCGAGTGACGAGTGACGAGTGACGAGTGACGAGCAAGGCAAATACCGCCATCTTGCATTCTCTCGCCACTTGTGCCGGTGCTGACTAAGTGTTTTGCTTATAAATAAATATTCTTATTAGCGGAATACCGATCCAAGAACCATCCCGGAGCAGTGAACGACGACTTTGAAGTGTGTGAACCAAAAGCGATTGCAACGACCCAATCTTCACCGTGGCAGGAACGTGCCTCAGCCTTCAGGGTCCAGATGGCGGTTCGACGGCTCAAGCTACGCATGGCCAACGGCTGCAAACTCGACGGATTGAAACTCTTCCGGAAAGTATTTACCCTCCACCGAAGAGTACGTTACGCCAGCAGCGAACGCCGGCATTCCTTCCACTTCGCTTCATTCCAGTCGGTGGTGTTGAAGATCTCACAGCGGTTTTTCGGCCGAATCGGGCGCTTGCATTTGCCGTTCAGGACGCAATTCTCGAAGAGCAGGTCCTTGTGCGCCTCCGGTCCCGAAGCGTAACAGCAGAGCAACATCGCGGCGCCGTCGGTGTCGTGAAAGAGGCAGTTCTTCATCTTCATGTGATCGCAGTTGGACTCGAAATCGAACGCCTGCCCATCGCCGCTGCCCAGACCGATATTCACATAACCCCACTCGCTGTCCTCGAACACCCAGTGTTTGCAGCGGGCGAACATCGCGCCGGCCACGCCGTTGAAGGCGCGGAAGTTTCGGCCGATGTCATGCGTCACGCAGCGGCGCACGGCCCCGCCATCGACGCCGCGCATACCGAGCGCCCATTGGTAGCCTTCCTCGAACAGGCAGTCCTCGATGACGAAGTTGCCAAAGTTGTAGATGTTGCCCTTGCTCTTGTTGAAGTTGTCCGGGCTGTTGGTCCAGATGCCGGACGCCAGCCTGCGGAACTCGCAGTTCTTCACAGTGATGTCGGAGGCGACGATCTTGTTCTTCGTCTCATGGGAAAAGAGGCAAATGCCGAGGCCGATCTTGCGCTTGGGATAATTCTGGTAGGGCTGATAGAGAAGCGAATCGTGGAAGTAGCAGTCCTCGACCCACAGGTACTTTCGATTGGGCGAACCAACGGCATACTCCGCATAAATGCCCGTCTGGCAACGGTTGAACTCGATGCCGACGATCTTGTAGCCTTCCTGGTCGATGAGATGGATGCCGATCAGGTTCTGCTTAAAGTCCTGGCGATCGATCAATGGGCGTTTGCCATCGCCGTAGGATGCGATGAAGATGGGATTGTCCGGCGTGCCGTTGCCCTTGGGGCGAAGTTCTTCGTCCCAGGTATCGCCACATTTCAGCAGAATGCGATCGCCGGGCTTGTACTCGATGGAGGCTTTCGCCAGCGTCTTCCATGGCCCGGCTTTGCCGTCCGAAGTGGCGGCGTCGCCGGTCCAACTGTCGTTGCCGGACGACTGGCTGATGTAGTAGGTTTTCGCGTGGACTGGCATTGTGCCGAAGACCAGAACGACCACGGCCACGGCGCAAATAGTAGATAGTTTTCTCATACTTTGTGCTCCTTTCATCGTTTTGCACTCCCTCGCTCCGACTCCGGCTGCCGGCCTGCGCTACGGGCTACGCGGTCGTTCGCTCTGCCTTACTTGCCTGGCTCGGACAGGACGGGAATTCGGGCAAGTCGGAAGCCGACGATGCGGTACCGGTACGACGGCGCGTGCCCGAAGCGGTACGCCGCCTGGCAGCTGATGCTGAAGTAGAACCAACTGCCGCCCCGGAGCATCCGGTCCGAGCCCCCGCCGAGGTCTTCGCACCATTGCCACACGTTGCCATGCATGTCATATAGGCCCAGTTTGTTTGGCGCGTACGATCCCACCTTCGTCGTGCGACCCAAGAACGGCCCCCTGTCCGCCGTGCCGAATGGGCTGTTGCCGTTGAAGTTCGCCTCCTTCGACGACAGATCGTTCGTCGGCTTGGCGAAGTAGAAGTGGTACGAACACTCTTCCTCGGACGTGGCTCCCCCGACAGCCATATTCCCATTCCATCTCACTCGGCAAGCGGTACTGGTAGCCCTTCCCCTTCTCTTTCTCGTTCAACTTCTTGATGAACTCCTGCGCGTCGGTCCACGACACCGTCTCCACCGGGAAGTGCTTCAGGTCCTCATCCTTGATGTCCTTGACTTTGTCTTTCCCCTTGCCGTCACGGGAGAACCAGCTTGGATTCGCGCCCATCACTTCCTGCCACTGCCCCTGCGTCACCGTGTGGATCGCGATCTCGAAATCCTCCTTGATCGCCGTCTTCTTGCCCGCCTTGCCACCGCCGCCACCCATGTAAAAAGTTGCCTTCGGCAATGGCACGAATTTCATCCCCAACGCGCCCTCCTTGGGCTTTGCAGGCTGGGACCAGACGGGATTCGCCCCCAGAGCGGCGATGAAAAGCCAGGACACAACCAAGACGCGATACGACAACATGGTCAGGCTCCTTTCAAGAACCCGATGGCAAGAGAGAACGGGGAAACGCATTCTCCGTAAGACCCGCGGCATGATCCACAGCAACGAAAAAATTCATTCATGGCCTTGATCTTGCCCAGGCTATTTCGCCGCCGCCCAACCCAAAGCCGCGACGCGGAAGCCGTAGTTGGGCCATTAACCGAGCGGCAGACGAAAACTCACCCGTCCTGGCGCATTCGTTGCATGGAGCAGGTGTGTGTCTGTGTAACCCGCCCTCGATTTCTTTGTAGCTGCAAAGATTTTTGGGTGCCTTGTTTTCGTCGCCGTAACTGCAATGCTTTGCAGGCATTACAAAAAGCGCCGAAATTTCGGCGATTGGATAGTCAAATGCATGCCTGTGGGTGTGTGCATTACTCGCAGGCGCAATGCAACCTTTTTTTCATCCAAGGTTGCGGCTATGCCGCGCTAAGTGTGCAACGAATCAGCGCAACTGATTCTACACCATGGGCTTTTGGGCCGATGATTCGTTGCATGCATACCGCCTATCAGCCAAGCGACGCTATTTCGCCGCCCCGCCCAGAGCCGCGACGCGGAAGCCGTAGTTGGGCCATTTGGCGCTGAGGACATCGTAGCGGATGGCCGACCGCAGGTAGCTTTCGTTGTCGTTGATATAGAACGAGCCGCCGCGCAGGCCAACTTTGCCGCCTTTGCGAGATTCGTTGTACTCCCACATGTTGCCGCCCTGGTCGAAGGTTCCGTACGGGCTGACGGCCTTGGTGTGCGAGCCGACGTCGGACGGAGCGTTGGTGTTGATGTTGGCCTCGGGAGCGTCGTCGCTTTTCGCGGGATACTTCCAGTAACCGGCGCCGCCCGTCTTGTTGGGATCGTAGTAGGCCGCCTTGTACCATTCATCCTCGGTGGGGAGCACCCACTTGGTTTCCTTGCCGGCTGCGAGCTTGGCATGATCTGGGACCGTCAACTTGCCGTCCTTGATCGTGTAGCTGCCCGTCTCCGTGTCGCCCTTGCCCTGGCCATTGGTGAGCCAGTTGGTGTAGCGGATGGCGGTTTCCCAGGTGACGTAATTGATCGGCTTCTTGCCCCAGCCATCCTTGACGGCGTAGGTGTAGCTGCCCGAGTCGCCGCTGCGGGTGATGCCGCCGTATTCGCCGGCCATCCTCGCGTCGTAAAGCTTGTGGGTGTTCGTCTTGTTGGCCGCATTCAAGAACGCGGCGAACTCGGCATTGGTCACTTCATACTTGCCGATCTTGTACGCGTAGGCGACGGCGCCGAAGCCGGTGGTGTCCGCCTTGTTGGGTGACCCACCGACGGGAACCGTCTCGGGTAGAGTGGTTTGGGCCTGGACCGCGCCGACGGCGAACGTAAGCGTGACAACCACCACGGCCGAAATCAAATTCTTGACGTTCATCATCTTTCTCCTTGCAAAAAAGCGTTATTAGCAGAAGGCTCATTTGTCGCCCGGTTCGTAGACGAAGGCGAGGTCGTCCGCAGGAACAACCCAAACATTGCGGAACTGAACGGCGTTGCCGTGGTCCTGAAGGAACACCGGACCGGTCATCGTCTTCTTCTGTCGATCTCGAATCTTTTCCAGGTACGGGGTGGTACCGAAGCGAAATGGGTGGAAGGCCGACCTCGGTTCGCCGAACTGAGTCCCGTCCTGAACCTTTTTTCCGTTGAACCACACCGTGACGGTTCCGCTCTCGGTGATCTTCCCCGACTTGTCACGCCGAGGCGCCCGGTAACGGATGTCGAAGACCTGCCACTCCCCGGGTTTCCGACAGGCGTTCACGAGCGGCTTGGAGAAGCCGTAAAGCGCCCCGGCATCTTCCTGCGTAATTGCCTCCTTGCCAAACGAGTTCAGGATCTGCACCTCGTAGTGCCCGTGGATGTAGACCCCGCTGTTGCCGGAGCCCTTTTCCGGCAGCATGAATTCGACGTGGATGTCGGCATCCCGGAAGTGAAGTTTGGAGACGATGTGATTCTTGTTCCCCTTGGGTGTCGGGACGACCACGCCGTCCTTGATCGGCCAGTCAATCTTCTCGCCCGACATGCTCAAGAACGAGTGGTTCCCCTTGTTGTCAAGAAGCACCATCGCATTATTCGGGGCCTGGGCGGGGAGCTTGCTCTGGTCCGGGCTGAAGTTGCCGCCGTTCAATTTCGTATCCGTTGCGCAGAGTTTCATCATGGCTTTTCCCATAGCCTCGCCGATGAGGTAGTAGGTCTCGGCGTTGGTGTTCCAATGAAATCCTTGCCCCGTCGGCGACACCTCTTTGTCGCGCCAGAACGCCTTCGTCCCGACAAACGCGACGTTACCCTGAAATTCCTTGTACTCGGCCACAGCGGCCTGGGCCTTCATGAGGGAGAGGGCTCGCGGATGTTTTTCCTCCGGCCCAGTCATCCCAGTCTCCGCGATCACGAAGGGAAGATTCTTCACGCCAAGGTCCTTGCGGATGTCGCGGATGAAGTTGGCCATGTTCTTCTCGTATTCGTCGTTGAAAGCCTGGTTGACCCGGTCGTTCCAGCCCTGGTGCCAGCCGAAGCCGGCGAGTTCGTGGCCGCGGCCCTTTAATTCCGGGAATTGTTTCTCCAAGCTGCCCAGGACTTCCTTGGTCCGCTGAACAATCTCCTTGTAGTACGGCCCCACCTCGCCCCCGGAACTCGGTGGCCGGAAGTCTTTTGCCAAACTCTTCCCGCCCCAGGCCAGCTTGATGAGCAGAACAGGCTCTTCAATCGCGTCACCGACGACGTGGCCGAAGCCCAGTTCCGGGCCGATTTGATCCCCGTTGCCAGCAAAGCCCACTGTGAGTTTGCCTTTGCGGTCGAAGGAGTGAATCCAGACATCATCGCGAACGACCCACTTACCATCCTTGCCCACCAGATGTTTGAATTTGTCCGCCGTGGCGCGATCCTTGACGAGGTACTCGAGGCTTCCCTTACCGCCGTTTCGCTTTGGGTCGGCCTTCACGAACCCGGTCCCCGCCATGTTCGACTGCCCGGCGAGAATGAACACCTTGACGGGTTTTTCGGCCGCGCGAAGGGAGGCAGCGATCAGGACGCATCCGAAAATCAACACGAACCTGGAAAGAATCATCGTAGTAACCTCTATTATCGATCCCACGGATCTGCATGCATCCTTGCGCCGTTGGCGAGACTCCTTCTCCCGTCAGATATCCTTCGTCCACTCCGGCTGGCTCGACGCCTTGCTTGGCGTGACGCTGTGATCGCCAACCGGCAGCAAGTGCACCTGGATCGTCCGTCCGTCATCAGGTGCAGACGATGGCGTGCGAACCTTTCTCGGCAAGCGGGACGCTATTTCTTGTTCTTCAGCAACTCGACCATGGCCTTACCCATGGCTTCGCCGACGTCCATATAGACCTCGGCCTTGCCGCCGTAGTGAGCGTTGCCGCTGCCGCCTTGGGCCATGGGATGGGTGTAGATGGTCGCCACGTTGCCTTTGAATTCAGGGTACTTTCCCGCGGTGCCGTCAACGGCGAGATGGGCGTTGAGAATTTGGCCACCGTTACCGCCGCTGCCTTTGACGGACTCGCCCATGGTGGCAAGCACGAACTTCGCGTTTGGAGCATTGAATTCCTTACGCAGCGTCTTGATAAAATGCACGAGGTTTTTCTCGTAACGGGCGGCGTGACCGGCATTGCCGGCATCTCTCTCTCCTTGCCAGAAGAAGAACCCGGCAACCTCGTAGCCTTTGGCTCCGGGGTAGTTTTTTTCGAGATCGGCCAGCGCCTTTTTGGCGTCGCCGATGTCGTAGTCCCACTGCTTGCCGGCATACCAGTCGATCGGTTTGCCCTTCTTGTCCACCCATGGTGCGGGTTCGGTCTTGAGGCCCTTGGCCGGGTCCATTTCCCAGAACTCGGGTTTGTCCTTGTAGCCGGCATAGACCAGCTTCTTTTCCATGCCCGCCTTGTCCTTGATGACAAACTCGAAGCGTTCACTGCCCGGCGGCAAAAGATCCCAGCCCAGAGCCCGGTTGCCGATGCAGCACTTGAGAATCATCACGGGCGCGTCGATCGCATTTCCCAGAGGATGGCCGATTCCGAATTCCGGGCCGAGCGTGTTGCCTTTCACGGTCATCCATTCGTTGTTGAGTGGACCTTTGCCGGACATGTACCGCACGAAGCGGACATCCTTCCGCTCTGTCCACTTGCCATCATCTTCGACGAGATACTGATATTTCTTCTTCTCTTGTACCGCATGCTCCAGAGAGATCTCACCGCCTTTCACCTTGCCCAGCCCGACCATGTTGGACTGTCCCAACAAGATGAAGACCTGGACCGGCTTGCTTATGTCCGCCGGCTTGCCATCGGGCTTGGGCAGATTCTGGTTCGTGATTGGGGCGGTGGGTCCTGCCGCCGAGACAAGGGACACGCCGATGGCGATGCCGACGAGTGCGGCACCGGTTCCCAATAACTTCTTCATGCTCATGCTTTCTCCTTTGTTGCGGTTGTTTCGTGTTCTTCCATTGCTTCGTGTCGTTCCGGTTGGCGAGGCACTGCCAACGAACTATTCCTTCATACCCTGTCGGGTGACGATGGGCACATAGCCAACCTCCAAACCCTTCGGAGGCGCGACAATCAACGCGGGGTCCAGGTCCGCAAGCTTCCCCACCGTCGGGGGCGGAAGATAATCGCGGTCTTTCGTCCAGCTTTGGTGGAGTTTCTCCACCCGCTTTTGCAGGCTCTCGCGCTCAGCATCGGTAAGGTCGGCGTTGAGCAACGCGGGCTGGTCGGCGAAGCGATACCAGTAATAGGTCGCCACGGTGCCGTCGCCCAGCTTCGCCTGGAATGGGCCAGCCTTCGGACCAGGCTTCTTCCAGCAACTGGTCGCATCTTCGGGGGTGACATACGGCTGCGAAGGCGCCTCACGAGGCCGATGGAACGCCACCTTTTCCAGGCCGGTCTCGGCGGGAACGTCCTTGGCGCTGACGACATCCCATCGTTCCTTGCCCTTCTTATCCTTCGCCAGTCGGTAGTATTCGGGGAGCGTGACCAAGGGGCCGTTCTTGGAATCGGTCTTCGTCACTCTCTCCTTGTCCCATTGATACCCGTAGGTGACGTCATCGAGTGCGACGGGGCTGGCGAACGAACTCCAGGCGATGGGCGCCTTTTGGTCCTTGGGGGTATTGGGCGCATAAATTCGCCACGTTGCCCCGCCCTTGGAGCTGAAGCTGTGTACGCTGGCCGCCTTGGGATCGATGGCGCCCGTTGCCGTCGGCCCGCCCTCGAACCAGCTCTTGACGCCATCCCAAAGTGCGGCTTTGTTGTAGGCCGTGATGCGATGCACAACGACCGAATCCCCCTTCGCATTCCGAGGAAACGATGTCGGGGCGACTCGGGCGTAGGTCGTTCCTTTTGCGTCCGTCGCCGTGAAGGCGGGGATATACTGCGTCTCCATTTGCAAGGCTTTGTTCGGATTGGAGGGGCGCGAGTCCAGGAACATCCCGCTCAGCTTGGGGTCTTCCGCGGAAGCACGCGACCAGAAATACGGCGTGAAAAATGCAACCGGCCCTTTGAAGTTGCTGGTATTCAGGAACAAGGTCCAACTGTGATTGCCGGTCGGAACATCCTTGCCGGCTGTGGTTAGCTTCGGCGACGTGAGAGGTAGGGGCAGATACCCGTAGCCGAAGAGTTCGCCGCACGTGCCCTGCTTGAGGTTCAGACCATCAGGTGGCCAGATTACCCAGGGGCTGAGTTGTGCGACGGCGTAATGTCCTTTGGGTTTGCTCCAATCTCTTCCCTTGCCCGCGCCGGGGCCGTTCGCCCACTCGCTGAAATTCAAGGCCACGCCGCCCATGATGAACTTCGGAGTCTCGGTCGCGAATCGGGTGTCCCGCCACCAGCCAAGGCCTCCTTCGATGTCGGAATAGAGCTTTTCCGGCTGGGGGCCGTCGTACTTGGCAAACATCCACGTGCCAAAAAGCCCGCTCTGGAACCGTCGGCCCGGATACTCCTTTAACAAAGGCCAGGCTGCCACATACATGGAAAACCCGGCATTGTATGTCTCGGGCACCTTACTGTGCGGCACAAGAAGATATCCCGCCATCTCCGCGGGCCGAACGGCGGGTTCCCCTCCAATCGTCCACGCTGGACACAGGACGAACATCAGGACAATACCCATTGCGAACGATGTTCCACGCGAAGTAATCAACATTCAGCTGCCTCCGATCCAACGACGCTTGTTCTCACGATTCCGTCAGCCATCGCAGGCTCATCAACCTCGGCTGACTGCCCGCCCAATTCTTGCTGCCGATCAACTTGCCAGCCTTATCACGATAGGCTCGCAAGCTCAGTACGTCCACGTTCTGCCAGGCGGCCAATGATTCGCCATCGCCCGCTTTGAAATCGCCAGGCGTAAGGGAGATGATTTGCTTCACGTCTCCGCCCTTGAGTTTCACGACTGCCACGAACTCATTCTGCTTGCCGCGGTAGGAACGAAAGAAGTTCTCCGTCAGCACGATCACGAGTTCGTTCGGCTTCTCAGCGGTTACGTCAAGGGCGAGTCGATGACCCTTCTGCCCCTGCCATTTCGGGTCAGCCAGCTTGCGGGTCGAAAACTCCCAATGGTGCGGGTTTTCCGGCGAGAGTTGATACCAGTCCCGCCAGCCGTGGGTGAAATCGTCGATCAGCATGGCCGACTTGTCCGTGGCGATTACCCCCTTCGCTTTCAGTTCTTGGGGGGCAACGGTGTGGAGCTTCGAACTGATCGCGTATCTCTCGGTGGATCGAGCAAATGGTTCCGATTCTTCCTTCTTCAATCCGTAGGTGATGTTGGCGAACGCGAAGAGTGGTTGATCGACGCTCAGGATCGGCAATGGAGCGCTCCAGGTGATTCCCGATTTCTTTGCATCGGCAGATCGCCAGAATCGCGCTCGTGGGTCGGGATCAACCGAGTAGTAAACGTGGACCGCTTCAACCTTCTGTGAGGAGTCCGGCGCGACCTGGAATTCGGGAACATGGTCGGGTGTCGCCAGCACCAGCTTCGAGTCCGGCGTCTTCGGAAAGGTGAATTCCTTCTTGAGGTACTGGTCGAACCAGAGCGGCCTCGTCACGGCGTACTCCGGTGTGAACCGATGATTCATGTGCGGAGTGAAGGAGTAACGGACATTCTGATGCGGTATCAACTCGCCGGTTCGATAGGTGTCGTCCATGATGCCGTGAAAGTCGTTGGTCGATCCGAGCCAAAGCAGCGGGGCTTTGATGTGTTGCGCATACGACTCGAAGCCCAGCGTTGCGTCGAACAACTTCACGTTGCCGTTCGGCATTTGGCGCTTGTGCTGAGGCAAGAGCGGCCACGATTCGGTGCGAAATCCCGATCCTCCCACCGAAGGCGCCGCAGCTTTCACCCGATTGTCCGACCCAGCGACGTAGACCGTCAGGTTGCCGCCCATCGAATGACCGTAAACGCCGAGGCGGTCCGCATCCACTTCGGGCTGCATTTCGAGAAATGTCAGGCCGCGTCTGGCGCCCAGCGTCAGCAAATACCAGTTATTGTTCCGTGGCGAGTCAAATGGATCGAGGGTCTTTTCGCCCGGCTTCAAGTTGAAATACCCCGGCACATTGTTCTGGGTCGGATCGACGACTCCCCAGTCCGTGTTGGGATCGCCGTCCTTGGCATTCTCCATTTCCCTTCCGCCCCAATTGATCGAAAGGCAAGCGTAGCCTCGCTTGGCGTAGAATTCGACTTCCTTCAGAAATGCCCGTTGCCCGCCGCCGTGGATGTGCAAGAGGCCCGGCAGTTTCTTGGCTCCCTTGGGGAAACCGAAGAATGCCGCCATTCGGGCCGGTTTGTTCTTAAAGATGCCGATGTGGTACGTGACGTATCGGTAAGCGATGCCGTCTTGCTCCCACTGCCGAACGACTCTGGCATCAACTTCGTCCTTTCGAGGATCGAAGTCTACCCATAGCTCCTTTACCGTTGCAGGGGCCTTCGGCTCCTGGGCGGCGAACCCCGAAATCGGCAGGAAGGCGGCAACGGTGAATGCTGTGAACCAGAACCGAATCATCGCGAAACCCCACCGATGCGACTTTGGACAGAAATACGAGCGGCCACGA
>CAMAUE010000088.1 GCA_945861245.1 Singulisphaera sp. GP187 | reverse complement strand
GGAACCGAGCGCGTTTCCGGTCGCCAAATTCCCACAAACCCGTTGGTCGGCGCACCCGGCGGGCCATAGACCGCAGCCGAGCCTGGCACGAGCTTTGACTTGCTGTAATCGTAGATGGCGCCCGTCCCCGTACCTGGATCGGGGTTCTTAGGAGGAACCCACTGGAGGTTGTAGATCGTATACCCGTTACCCGATACCGTCGCCACAAATTGTTGCGACCCCGAGTAGGCGAAGTAAGTTGCGGGCACGGCCGCCGTGACAAGTGTCGGCGGCGGAACCCACGCGGCGGGTACAGCTGGCGTGATCAATGTTCCGCCCGGCGCAGTAACTACGCTTCCTGTATTGGTGAATTGATCAACATCCTGTTTGATCAAATCATACAACGGTCCCTGATCGATGAACGGAAGGATGTGCACAATTCAGCTGCCGTACACCGCGTAGGGATTCGCACCCTGGGTGGTCAAATTCCTTGAAATGGGAAAGATGCCTGAATATGTCGGGAATGATTTGTTCGCACCGTGGAACGAATGAACGCCCAACGCCAACTGCTTGAGATTGTTCTGGCACGTCATCCGTGCACTCGCCTCGCGCACCTTCTGTACGGCGGGCACAAGCAAAGCAATCAGGATTGCAATGATGGCAATAACAACCAACAGCTCAATTAACGTGAAGCCTCGCCGCCAATGGACCGTTTTCATGGGATGTCCTTCCTGCAGGAATCGGCGCGCGAATAAAAATTGATAATAGATTCCGCACGCCGAATTGACAGATGAAATAAAAGTCTAACCCAACCTTCGTTGAAACGCCACAACAATAATAACGATAATTCGCGAATTATGCAGAAAGAATTTCCCGCTGCGTCGGGGAACTGAAATTGCTTGCCTGCGGTGATGCCTGCACAATTCGGCTGTGGCATCCATCGAATCACGCCAGTGGGGTTATGTCATGCCTATGCTGGCGCCGGGCGCGACGCCAAATGCGAACGCTAATGAACCACGACGCGCCAAGGTAATACGCCGGGAATAGCAGCGAAGCCAACGTCAGATGATGCGTGAGATCATCCATTCGACCACCGCCCAGCCATTCGCTCGGCATGCGGATCAGGATCCAGACCAACAGCACGCTCCAGATTCCGCCCAGCACATTGGTCCAGCGATTCAGCCGTCCACGGTGAGTCGGATAGAGGTAGCGTGTGGGAATGAAGGTCTTCAGCGCAAAGAACACGATCAAAACGACCCGCAACCAGGCCGGCATGTCGAGAACATAAACGTAAAACGCGATGATGTTCCAATACGACGGAAAGCCGAGGAAGAAGCCGTCGTCCGTCTTTGCCGTCGTTTGACAGAATCCATAAGCGCTGGCGATCAAAGGTAGGAATAACACGACTTGCCAATCGGCTGGCAGAAGTTCCGTGCGCCAAATGAGCAACAGCGGCAGGGACGTGTAGGTTTGAAAATCGACGATATCATCGAGCCGCCCACCGTCAAAATGTGGCAGCACTTCTTTAATCTTGATGGCGCGAGCGAGTGCGCCATCGGTCGCGTCCACCAGCGTGGCGATCAACATCAGCCAAAACGCCCAGCGAATGGCGCTTGGTGTGCCGTCAAAAATGGCCACGGCCATCCCGCCCGCGGCGACGAGTCCGAGAGCCGTGTATCCGTGAACGCACCAGGCGAGGACTTTGGTCAAGGTGGGATTCATGGCGAGTATTGTAGGCGTTCAACTTTAGGCCGCCTGGGGGCGTAGGTATGGAATCGCCGAATTGTACAAATATTCCGTCCGATTGCTGGCTGTTTGCAATAGTTACATTCTGTACACTATGCGGATGGATGTGTCTTTGCCAGACTTCTTATTCCGCAGTCTATTGATAATAAATGAGTTATATCAATAACGCTCACTCTCCTCTAGTTTGGCATGCGGCGTGCTTTACAAATTACCGTTGACCGAACGTAAGATAAAACGCCATATCGAAATAATCAGGAGCACGACCATGAAACCGCTATCGCAACCCAAACCGAGCATGTCGAATGAAGGCGTCGCCACATCCAATCGGCAAGGTCGCACGCAACTTCGTTTGGACGCCGATGCTATCCTGCGCGATCTTGCGTTTGTCCTGAAAATGGCGCAGGAGGTTCGTGACGAGATTGACGCCGAGAAAGAAAGCGAAACGTTCGCAATGGCGTAGATTCAACCGCCCACCGCGCCGGTTTTCCTACCTACCGGCGCGGGTCTCCCCACCCACATGGCAACGTGGGTTCGCCTCCGCAACACGGGGCCGCGACGGTTCGTCTCGGCCTCGTGTTTTTTTTAAGATCACCGAAATCGCCGAAAGTGGAATATGCGCGGTGCCGGCTGAACGATCGTGGATTCGGGTGTCACTAATTCGGGCGGTGCGATCGGTTCGGGAAAGAACGGGTCGGAAGGTATCGGATACCCGAACTTACGCGCCCGGTCATAACGATCGAGGTAATCGAGGTAATGCATCTGTGCCGAGCTGCCGCCGAAGAGGAAATAGGGGCCGATGCTGTCGGCATAACGTTGAGTAACCGGCCTGCCGTCCCACGACGTCGTGTTACGGTAGCGCAAGCCCCGATCGATTTCGCCGTCGGTAATAATGATTTGCGCGAATGCCGATGGTGAGGCGGCGCAGGTAATGAGTGTGGCGGTTAAGCCGATAATGAAGCCTTTCATGGTGTTCCTCAAGAAGCGAAAATCAGGTGGGAGTGGCCATCCGTGGAAGAGAATCCTTCGTTCTAACTGTGCACCATACCTTGACAAATGTCACGTCGATCGGTGCGAGCGACGAAAAGTACACGCGTCGACCGTGCGGAATCTGCCAGCCAGGCAAAGTAGACATGCGGTTCCAATCGATTTCGGACAGAATACAATGTATTCGAGGTAGTACAACGCGAAGTGTCGCAGCACACAAAGGCGTATGGCCGGCGGAAAATACACCAAGGATTGCACGCTTATGTCGATTGCGTTTGCGTGTCCGGAATGTAAAGCGCGGATGGAAGTTCCCGACGAGCACGCGGGCTTGAGCGGGCAATGTCCGCGCTGCCAGCATGTGTTTACGATTCCGTCATCGAATGCGCCGCCGGTGCGTCGGGCGACGCCGGTGCTGCCGCCGCCGATTCCCGATGCCGACCCGGATACATCGCGACCTCTAAAAAACCGCCGCCCGCGCCGCGAGCCGCCCACGCCACTGCCGCGTGGCCCGGTTTGGCCTTGGTTGGTTGGATTGCCGACGGCCCTGGTGGTCGCCGGTTTGTTGTTCAGCAGCTTGATGGTGCTCAACTTTCATCGGCGCCCGGCTACGCCGCGGTTGGCGATCGCAGCGATTTCGACATCGCCATCATCAAGAGACGACCTCGTTTCGATCGGCAAGCTCAATGGCCAACGCGTCCACTTCGACGGTGGGGCGTTCACGCTCAAAACATTGCTCACGCCGACCGATCCCACTGACAATCGCCCCAACGGCAGTCGCGCGAAACGCTTCCTCCTCGAATTGCAGCCTGGCAAGCTTTATCAAATCGAGATGGAATCGACGCGTTTCAATCCCTTCATCGAATTGAAGGATTCTGCAGGATTCGTGGTGCGAAATGCGGGCAACTTCGGCAACAACAAGGCGCAGTTCGATTTCGAGCCCCGCGACCCTGGCGTCTTTACTCTCCGAGCTTCCAGCATGGACCCGAGAGTCGGACTTTTCTCGCTGAAAATAACCGAGCGTGCGCCGGGCCCACGCTGACAAGTGATCCAGCAATATCCCCATGTTTGCCCGCCCGTTATGGCGAGTTTCCAACGCATTCCATCAATCGCGGGCTTGATAAAAATTCACCTGTACACCACATTATGCTCCCCTTCGCGACGCATCTTGGGCCTTGCCCATTGAACAATCATGGTTCGTGAGCTAAAATGAGTCATCCAGACACGAGTGCGGCGTGATCGATCCGCGAGACAGTAAACGTCTGTTTAGGAGTACCATCTGTGCAAATAAAAATCTCCACGCGCCATGGGCATCTCAGCGAAGAAACGCAGAAACATATTCGCGACAAGGCCGACAAGCTCAATCACCTCTTTCCACGTCTGATGATGATCGAAGTCTTGGTCGACATCAAAGACGACGACAAGTTCGTTGAAATCCTCGTCACTGCCGAGCACAAGCACGATTTCGTCGCCAGCGATCGGAATAAGGATCTGCTGGTAGCCGTGGACATCGTGGTCGATAAGTTGAAGCACCAAGTCCACAAGTACAAAGAAAAGGTGCAGGACCATCGCCGCACGCCGTCCGCGGGCGAAGTTGCGCGGCCTCTCAACGTGGGCGAAACTGACGAAAATTGATGGAGTCGAATTATCATGCGCATGTCTGAATTCATCGTCCGCGAAGCAATTTCGGCCAGCGTGTCGGCAATCCAAAAGGAAGCCGTCATCCGCGAGATGGTTGAGAATCTTCGGCAAGCAGGCTACTTCAAGGGCAATGATGCCGACGATGTCGTCAAGGCGATTCTGAAACGGGAATTGCTCAGTTCCACGGGCATCGGCGAAGGCGTCGCCATCCCGCATGCCAAGCATTCGAGCGTTGAACGCCTTGTCGGCACGATCGCGATTTGTCCGTCGGGCGTGGCGTTCGACAGCGTCGACAGCGAGCCGGTGTTCGTGTTGGTCATGTTGATCTCGCCGCAAGAACGCCCGAGCGAACACTTGCGGGCGTTGGAAGGCGTTTCACGTTGTCTGCGCGACAAAAGCTTTGTCGTTTCGCTGCGCAAGGCCACGTCGTCGCAACAGGTGTGGGACCTGATCGCGAACCACGATCGTGCGTAGGGGCGATTCGATTTCGTTTAGCCGCTCGCTTTTGGCGAGCGCGAACAGGTATCGAACAATTCGCCGGTCGCGCTCGCCAAAAGCGAGCGGCTAAACGAAATCGCATGCGGAAAAATTAGACAACATGAGGCTTTCTTTTGACGGATGCCATGACGGGCGAAACGTGTCGGCTTTCGATTGCTATCACCAACCCGCAAGGGTTTCACATGCGCCCGATGCAGGCGTTCGTGGAGACCGCGTGTCGTTTCGCATGCGAGGTTTCCGTGGGGATCGCCGACAAACAACCGGTCAATGGCAAGAGCATGTGGGGCCTGCTCAGTCTCGGCGCGGAGCAGGGCATGAAAATAATCATCGAGACCACGGGCGACGGCGCCGCTGAGGCGCTCAAAGCTCTCGCCGAAGTTGTTGAACGGGCTTATGACGAAGTACCTGAACCCCCGGCGTGACGCGCATTCATGGAACTAAAACGTGGCATTCCCGTTTCACCCGGCGTGGCAATCGCAACGGCCCTCGTCGTCGAAACCGAAGGCGTGCGCATTCAGCGTCGCACGGTGGACAAATCGCTAATCGCTGCGGAGATCGCACAGCTTCGCATGGCGTTGACGAAAGCCAGCGCCGACGCCCGCGAGAATCAGAACGCCATTAGTGCCAAGCTGGGCAAGCAATATGGCGCTATATTCGCCGCCCACGCCCTGCTCATCGACGATCCCGAGTTGGTTCGCGAAATCGAGCAGATGATCGCGCAGCAAAATAATAGCGCCGAGTACGCCGTCAGCCTCGTCATGCGCCGCCACGCCAAAGCGCTGGAGAGCATGAATCAGCCGATCTTCAGCACCCGTTCGTCGGATATACTCGACATCGAAAAATCGATTCTCAAGCACCTGGTCGGCGAACAGGGCGATCCGCTGCAAAATCTTCGGGAACCGGTTGTGATTTTGGCTCACGACCTCACGCCCAGTCAGACGGCAAACCTCAATCCGAAAATGGTCTACGCCTTCGCCACCGAGGCGGGCGGCAAAGCCAGTCACACCGCGATCATGGCTGGCGTCCTCGAAATCCCCGCCGTCGTCGGCCTGGGCCGACTATTGACCGACGTTTCCGGCGGCGATGAAGTGATCGTCGATGGCGACCGCGGCATCGTCATCGTCAACCCCGATCCCGAAACCCGCGAACGCTATCTCGTGTTGCAAAAGCAGTCGGTTTCGTTCGCCCGCCGGCTCGATGAACTCCGCGACCTCCCCGCCGAGACCAAAGACGGCACGCGTGCCCTGCTCATGGGAAACATCGAATTTCCCCAAGAAGGCCCGCATTGCACCGACCGCGGCGCCGATGGCGTTGGCCTCTATCGCACCGAATTCCTGTATCTGAACAAAACAAGCGAGCCCGATGAAAACGAACAGTATGAGGCTTACCTTGCCGTGCTCCGCGCGATGGGGCCAGCTAAACCCGTGGTCATCCGCACCATGGACCTCGGCGCGGATAAACTGTTTCAGGTCGGCGACAATCACCCGCACGAGAAAAATCCCAGCCTCGGTGTGCGCAGCATTCGGCTCTGTCTACGCAACCTGGCGATGTTCAAAACCCAGCTACGGGCGATTCTGCGTGCCAGCCCGTTTGGGGATGTACGCATTATGTTCCCGATGGTCAGCACGTTAATGGAGCTTCGCCAATGCAAGATGATCCTTGCCGATGTTAAGGAAGAACTCGAAGAAGAGGGTTATGCCTATAATCGGAAATTGCCCGTTGGCACCATGATTGAGGTTCCGTCCGCAGCACTGATGGCGGAAGAAATGGCAAAAGAGGTAAATTTCTTTTCCATTGGGACGAACGATCTGATACAGTATACCCTAGCAGCGGACCGCACTAACGAAAATGTCGCTTCCCTCTACAATGCAGGCGACCCCGCCGTGGTGCGGCTGATCGACCGCGTCATCCAGGCCGCAATCAAGCATTCCATCGAGGTTTGCGTTTGTGGCGAGATGAGCGGAGACCCGATCTACACGATGCTGCTGCTCGGTTTGGGCTTACGCCAGCTGAGCATGACGCCCCAAAATATCCCGGAGATCAAGAAGATCATCCGATCCATAACCATCGAGGAAGCCAAGCAAGTCGCCCAGGAAGCGAAACGGTTTGAAACCGCTCGCGACGTAAACAATTACCTGCGGGAACAAACCCGCCGAATCCTCCCGGAAGTCGTGGTGAACTGAGGGAGAAGGGAAACAAACCGATACCACCCGCGCCGTAACCGAATGACTTTTCGCCGGCCTTTTTCTCGTCCGCCATGACGACGACGACGAAAGACAACACCGGCCCAATCTCACGCTTGCGACTCCGCGTGTGGTATCCCCATGAGAACCGCCGTGCCAGGATGGTAGGAATAGGCCGATTCGCAACCGCAACAAATTTCGGTTGTTTGTCGCCAATTTTCTTTGCATTCTTTGCTGGCATCCGTTTCCCTTCCCGTGTAGTTCTCTCGCTACCAACTTTCGAGGCATTCGCAACCCTGGCATCGACCACGTCCTTGGCACGCACCCTTGCGTTACCTCGGCGCGGTCCCAACTCCCCGTGTGGGGAGAACTCGGCAATGCCGATCGACGCGATCACTCCCGAACCCGTGATTCCTTCCGCGCTTTTGCGTGCGAAGTACCGCGTGCGCTTTCAAAAGACCGCCGATCTGCGCTTCGTCAGCCATCACGACCTGATGCACATCTTTGAACGACTCTTCCGCCGAGCCGATTTCTCGATCCCAACTTCGCAAGGCTTCAATCCACGGCCTCGCATCTGGTTTGCATTGTCATTGGCGCTCGGCGTTGCCGGCCTGAACGAAGTATTCGAGTTTGAACTGATCGCACCACTACCCGAGGCCGAAGTCCGCGTCCGCATCATCCAGCACGCTCCGCCAGGCTTGATATTCCTCAGTGTTTGCGAGATCGATGTGAAGCTCTCGGCTCGCGTCCGCCGAGTCTTTTGTCGTTTCGTCCCCGAATCGAAGCCCGCTGACGACCTGTCCGAAGTATGTGCGGCATTCATGCAAAAGTCCGAATCGTGGGTGGAGCGCCTGCGCCCGCAGCACCGACGCGTCAACATTCGACCGTTCGTGGAAGAGCTTCGCGCTGTCGGCGATACGATTGAGATGTCGCTGTGGATTACGCCCTATGGTGCCGCCAGGGCGGATGAAGTTATTAACGCGCTCGGTTTGGCCGCCGCTCTTGACGCAGGTGGCCTAATCGAGCGGACCGACCTTGAGATTTACGACGAGCTACCGCCCGATCGCGCCACCCCGCCGCCGGTGATTACAAGCAACGCGCCGGTGGAGGACTACGCAGACACATCGCCCTCGCCCTCGCCCAGGGAAAGAATCCGCCCGCCCACGGCGATCATCGACAACCCGCTGTCGTTCGAAACCTGAACGCACAGCTAATCCGAAAACTTTACCACGGAGAACACAGAGACCACAGCAGAGAGTAAAAACAAACAAGGGCCTTGCAACGAACAACTGCCTTCTGGTGCACCAACCCGAACTTCGTTCAGAATCTGTTCCTGGCCTTTCTCTGTGTTCTCCGTGTTCTCTGTGGTGAATCTTTCGGGCGACCGCATACATCCATCCCATCCGCCGTGAGCAATCAGCGGCGTGGGACGACACCGAGAGGAAAAACATGAAGAAGGAAATGCTCATCAACTGCCTGCAATCCGAAGAGATTCGGATCGCGATCCTCGAGAACGGCGTTCTCGAAGAACTCTACGTCGAGCGCACCAGCGCCGAGAGCTACGTGGGGAACATTTACAAAGGCCGCGTTGTCAATATCGAGCCGAGCATCCAAGCGGCGTTCGTCGATTTTGGCGTCGGACGCAACGGCTTTCTGCACGTCTCCGACGTCGAACCAGCGTACTATCGCGAACACGAAGAACGTAGTTCATCGCGTCGCGGCGGTCGTGATGATCGCGGTGGTCGTGATGATCGCGGCGATCGTGGTCGTGATCGTGGCCCGCGCCGGCAGGAGAACTACGATGCGCCGCGCCAACCAGATGCGGCGCGACCGACTTTCAGTGACGAAGGTCGTCCTGCCGATCCCGTTGAGATGCGTCAGCCCCCCGTGGAAATGGCAGAAGACGAAGGACCGGAATTCATCATCGAACAGGTGCTCGATGAAGAGGATGATTTTCACGCGGAACCGGCTCCTGTGGAAATGCACGAACCAACGGACGCGACGGATGCCTTGGACGGCGATTGGCCAATCGAAGGCGAAATGTTGCGCGACGAAATGCTGCCGCCGGAGCTGATGAACGAGCCGGCACCGATTGCAGCAATCGTCGAGCCGCGAGTCGAGGCCGTAACCTCGCCGCCGGAGGTTCCCGCCAAGCTGCCTGTGAACGTGGTTGAATCGCTGCCTTCCCCCGAGGTCGTCGTCGAGGATAAAGAAGAAGCCGACGACGGCAAAGCCCGCAAGCGCAGTCCGCGCGGCGCGAAGGCCAAGCCGCGTGCACGCAAACCTCGCAAGCGCGCTGGCGATGACGCACCGAGCGAGAGCGTCGAAACGCCCACGTCGTCTGACGCGCCACCGCATGCCGAACCAGCCCCGCCCAGTGACGAACCGCGGCCCCGACCGATGGAATCGACGGAACGCCGTACCGATGGCGATGAGCACGGGCATATTCCGATTGAGCCGCGACCAGCCTCGAACCTCAGTGACATCTCCGATGACGACCTGAGTTTTTCGAGTGCGCCGCGCGTGACGCAGCCTGCAATCGCTGTCCCTGTGCCGACACCGCCGGCTCCACTTCCGTTCACGCCGCGAGAGCCGCTCGACGACATACGTGAGCGGGCCCCGGCGGAAACGCTGGAGACCACGGACGACGGTTCCATTATCGAAACCTTCGCCGAGGATGATTTCGACGACGAACCGTTGCCACCCGCCATCCCGAAATTCGAACCGGTCGAAACCTTCGCCGATCTCAGCGAGGAAGAAAAAAACTTCGAAGAGGCCGATGCCGCTCGCGCCGACCAACAGGCCGGCGGCGAGACCGAATTCTCCGACGAACGCAACGCCGATTTCGAAGACGAGTTCAGCAACACCGAAGCCTTCGCTCCACGCCCTCGCGGCGGTCGAACCGGCGGACGTGACGGCGGTCGCGGCGGTGACCGCGGCGGTGACCGTGGCGGGCGCGGACGCAGCGATCGGGACCGACGAGGCGGCCCAGGCGCTGGCGGCGGACGAAGCGGCGGTCGGCCCGGCGGACGTGACGCCGATCGCGGCGGTCGGTCCGGCCCCTTCGTGCGACCCAAACCCAACATCGAAGACATCTTCAAACGCGGTCAGGAAGTCATCGTCCAGGTCATCAAAGAAGGCATCGGCACCAAAGGCCCAACCCTCAGCACCTACATCAGCATCGCAGGCCGATACCTCGTCCTCATGCCCGGACTCAACCGCATCGGCGTGTCGCGCAAAATCGAAAGCGAAGAAACCCGCCGACGCCTGCGCGACATCATGAACCAACTGCGCCCGCCCAAGGGCGTTGGTTTCATCATCCGTACCGCCGGCCAAGACCGCGACGCCAACGAATTGCAAGGCGATCTCGCTTACCTCTCACGCCTGTGGGAAGTCGTCGTTCGCCGTATTACGAAGCAAAAATCGCCCACCGAGGTCTATCGCGAAAGCGACATGGTGACGCGCACAATCCGCGACATCTTCGCCGGCGACATCGACACCATCTGGGTCGACGAGCGCGGTGCCTATGAGGCCGCCAAAGAGTTCATGGAAGCGGTCATGCCCAAATTCGCCGACCGCATCAAGTTCTACGACAGCACCGAGCCGATGTTCAACAAGTACGGCGTCGAAAGCGAAATCGCTCGCATCCAGCAACGTAAAGTCCCGCTGCCCTACGGCGGCTCGATCGTTATCGATCAGACCGAAGCCCTCGTCGCCATCGACGTGAACTCAGGCAACTTCCGAGCGTCGAACAACGACGCCGAGGAAACCGCCTATCAGATGAACCTGCATGCCGCCAAGGAAATCGCTCGGCAACTTCGCCTGCGCGATCTCGGCGGCGTCATCGCCAACGACTTTATCGACATGCGCGACGAACGCCATCGCCGCAACGTCGAGAAAGCCCTGCACGATGCCGTCGAGCGCGATAGGGCCCGCACCAAGATCTTGCGAATCTCGCAGTTTGGCATCATCGAGATGACACGTCAGCGTATCCGCCCGTCGCTCAAACGCAGCGCCTTCCAGGATTGTTCCCACTGCCGAGGCACAGGCCATGTCAAGACCTGTGAATCGGTGAGCATTGAAGTCATGCGAATGTTGCAGTCGGCCGTCAATCGCATCCACATCAGCCGAATCGATGTGCGCGTTCACGAAGAGGCCGCCCAGTTTCTGCTCAATCGCAAGCGCAAACAGATCGTCGGACTCGAAGACCAGGGCAACAAGGCGGTCTCCATCATCAGCGCAGGCAATGCCGTCTCGCCTGAGTTCCTCGAGTTCGTGTGCTACGACAACAACGGCAACGAAGTGAAGTTCGCCGTCGTAGAGGAACCGCCGCAACGCCCGCAGAATCGCCGGCGCTACTAACGCTGAAGAAAAAAACTAACCACAGAGGCACAGAGAACACAGAGAAATGCAATGGGGGATATTGAGCTTTCTCGTTCCCACACTCCTGTTTGGGAACAAGCATTCGGGAAACTCTGTGTCGCCTCATCGATTCCATGCAAATTGAGGTTCCGCGAAACGGAGTTTCGAGAACGTGAGTTCCCAAACAGGAGTTTGGGAACCAGGGAAATGACTGATAGGCTATATTGCCTCTATTGTTTTCCTCTGTTCCCTCTGTGGTTAGGTCGCTTCTCAATGATCCAGTAGAGTTCATTCCCCATGCGATTTCGCTCGCACGATCCGCAGCCGCCTGTCGGTTCGCTCGACGATTCGCTCGCCGTCGGGCAGATGATCGATGCGCTCATCCAGCCCGGCTCGTTTTTCTCGACCGCTCCACTCTCGATCGTCGCCGCCCGCGCGGAAACGATTCCCTGGGAAATCTTCCGTGGCCGACTCGTGCCGCCGACGCAGACTCGGCAAACACGGACGTTCCTCGCCTGGAGCCTATTTGGCGAAGACGCCTCGGAACCGTTGCTCTCGGTGAAGTTCGATCTCCGCGATCGCGCGGTGCATATCGTTCGCGCGCTGCTCACCTATGCCTGGACGGCGATCGACAACGCTGGCGGAATTGAAAGTACGGAGACGATCGCCTGGTCACGCGAACTCGTCGGCAGCGTCGCCCTCGCGGAGGTTGCCAACCCTGGCGAACTGCGCGACGAAATCGCCTGCCTGGTTTGGCAAGCGTTTGTGGGCACGAGCCGGCTGCCGCTCACGTCCGTCGAAGCGCCGCTGCCCGATTACGTGCTTGGGCAATCACACTTCATCGCTTCGACAATTGGCGAGCCGACCGAACAACCCATCGCCGATTGGCGACAGTTGCTTGAATACGCCAGGAACCAGCCGCTCGCGTGGATGGAACGCGTCAAACTCATCGAGTTTCTACTTCGGCGGCTGCCCACTAACGAACTGCCTGCCCTGTGCGATGCCATCCCTGCCGATTGGTCGATCCCGCGATTGCTGCGCTCGCTATTCAACCACGTATCGCTTTCTCCATACACACAGCTTGTCGATAATACACTCACCTGGCTGGACGTGCTGCGTCGCCACGAGACGATAACGGCGACCGAACAAATCGACTTTCACTGCTGGCTGCTGCGACACTTGTGCCGACATCTGACCGCATACGACCTGATTACATTCCATCACCGCGGCGCCAACTATCCCGACGCCCTGGCCCTCGACGCCATCCTGCGAGCCAATTTGCAGGCGGCCGAATCGAATACGAGTTTATTCTTAGCCAACGATGACGCCTCACGCTTGCGTCGCCGAGCGGTGAGGCAAGCGTGCATGCTGCGTCGGCATTACGAAGGCCACCTCGTGCCTGACGCGCCGACTTCGCCCGGCGAGAATACGCGGGTCATGCCGACGACGTTTCCACGTCTGCCCGCCGAGCAGTTTCTGCAATCGCATCGCCGACGCAAACAACTCTACGCCGGCGTGCCTCTGAGCGACCTTCTCACGCCGATTGGTCGTACCATCTTGTCGGCGTCGCTAGAAGATTTGGCGCACCCGCTTGAGCGCATCGAACAAGGCATCGGCCTATTCATCGACCGCCCGCTGGGTTACGCAAAGGCGCTGGCCGAGCCGGACTTGACGCCACTGCTCGCCCATGAAGCGTTCAGCGCATCTCTGGTGCGTCGGCGAGGCAAGGATTTGACCGATCTCGCCGAGGTATTGAAGTTATCTATCTCGCCAGCATGCCTTCAAGCGGTGCGAGAAAACGAAGCCACCCCTGGCGGCCTACCGCACACGGAACTCGCCGACTGCCCGCGTCCCACGGTCGCGCTGACTGACGTTCGCAAAGTCGCCGACGACTTCATCATCGCCCGCACGCTACCCGTCGGCCTACGCGAACTCTTATCGCTCGCCGGCGTTTCAGTGATGCCGCGCCTCGCCGTCAACTCACGAAATCCATCGGGCCAACCGGTGCTGACGCTGTTCGACGAAAACCTGCAACGGATGCTGGAACTGCAATTCGACCCCGCGCAAGGTTATCGCACCCGCGCCGGCACCGAATGGCCGCGCGGTGGGGTGAGTGTGGTTGGGTGATTTTGAACACGGTATGTCACAGGATTAGAGCTAAGAAAATGCCAACCCACTCCCGGTCTGACCTGACAATTGGAGGGTGATTTCTGATAGATTTGACCAGATTCACTGAGCGCACGCAAAATTCCATCGTTCTGCTCTATCACATGTGACGCGAGATTGTCCAGAAGCGGATGCAGAAGTCTGCGAGCCGAATTGGGTTACCAATAATCTCCCTTAAATTCGTTGCAGGCGTGGCAGCAGTAAACCCAATTCTCCGGCTCGTGAGCGCCGCCCTTTGAACCGGGCTGGAAATGGTCGATCGTTAATTCCGCACCGACATCGCGCTCACGGACACCACAGTATCCGCAACGGAACGCGAAACGCTTCCGAAAAGCTATTCGCTGGTCCTGCCGCATCGCCTACTGATCCTCGGAGACAGCGTCACGATCCGCAAGTACCGAAGCGAGTTCATTCTCGATTGCAAGCCGTTCATGCTCAGCCTCGGCGATGATATTGTCGAGTCTCGCGGCAAAGGCTTTCTTTCGCTGAATCACGTTTTCGAGCCGAGCACTACGTTTATTGATCGCAATTCTTTCTTGGCGCAATCGCTCGGTGGCCGGCGCAAGGTAATCCGACTCCATATCTTCGAGGTCCTTCATAAGGACCTCAAGTTCTTCCCGCTCAGCCTGACCCAGTTGCCGATCCGGTTCCCGAAGTTCATTGAATCGCTTTCGTTTTTGGTCATTCCACATGGCGGAGGCCCCCAGATTTCCAACCATGCTTCTGCCGTAATTATACCATCCCTACGCTAATCAGAGCGGCATATTGACGCCATGGATGTCGCAGGCAATTAGGTGCCTTGATGATATTAGGAGGTCCGGATCTCGTAATGCCGCGCATCACCGCACCAGCGAGTCGATCACCTGCCCGTCGCACAACGTCAGCGGGCGGTTCAAGCGGTCGTGGATTTCCATGCGGGGATTCACGCCCAGGCAGTGGTAGATCGTCGCGGCCAAATCCATCGGCGGCGTCGGGTTCGATGCGGGCTCGGCGGCGTAGCGATCGCTGGAGCCGTGGACGATCCCGCCGCGGATGCCGCCGCCTGCCAGCACACTCGTGAACACTTTGCCCCAGTGATCGCGCCCGTCACGCCCCGCGCCGGCGCCGCCGACTACCGACTGTCCGACGCGCGGAGTGCGTCCCATTTCGCCGGTCCAGATGACGAGCGTATCGTCGAGCATGCCGCGCTGGGCAAGATCGTCGAGCAGAGCCGAGAAGGCGAGATCGGTGACCGGGCAGAGCCGTTCGCGCAGGTCAATGAAGTTGCGGTTGTGCGTGTCCCAATAGACGCTGACATTGGTGATGCCGTCGTTCGGCCAAAACACCGTGACGATCGGCACGCCGGCCTCGACTAGCCGCCGCGCTTGCAGAACCGATTGCCCGTGAATGTTGAGACCATAGCGTTCGCGCACACTGCGTGGCTCTTGCGTCAGGTCAAAGGCGCGCGTAACTTCTGGCGCGGCGAGAAGCGAGAACGCCCGCTCGTAGTGCGATGACATCGCGTGCACCTGAGCCTGGCGCTCGAGGCCGCGAAGCTGTTGCTCGATGGAGCGCAACAGTTCCTGCCTGCCGCCGGCGCGCAACGGCGTCACATCGGCGGATAGCGAGAAGTCACCAACGCGGTAGCTTGGCAGCGAAGCGTCGGCGTCAATCCGCATCGGATTGTACACCGGCCCCAGCCAACCCGCACCCTGTCCATGACTTTGTTCGACGAACCGCGGCGAGCCGTTGGGCACGACAGGCATCATCGACACGAACGGCGGCAGCGGGCCTCGGCCTCGACCGAGCTTCGACAAAATCGCGCCATAGCTCGGCCAATCGTCCGACAGCGCTCCGGGTGGCGGCGGCTTGCCCGTCAGCAGAAAATGCGTCGCTCTCGTGTGGTCAACGTTGTCGTGCGTCATCGACCGGATCAACGCCAGTTGATGCGCTCGCTGCGCCAACCTCGGCAAGTGTTCGCAGATTTGCAGGCCGGGAACCGTCGTGGAGATGGGCCGAAATTCGCCGCGATAGACATCGGGAGCGTCGGGCTTCAAGTCCCAGGTGTCTTGCTGCGCCGGCCCACCCCACATGAAGAGGACGATGCACGCCTTGGGCCGGGCTGGCCGAAAACGCGACTGAGCCTGCAACAACTGCGGCAGGCTCAGCCCGAACAGACTCGCCCCGCCGGCACGGAGAAATTCACGGCGATGAAGGTTCAGCATGGATGTCGTTCCGTATTGCGTGGGGAATGAGCTCGCGCTCCGCTATGCGTCGCGGCTTAACGTTTACTCGGCAAGCTTCTTGAACGCGGCCTGGGCATGCTCGTTGCCATAGCCGAGGCGAACGATGAGCTGGGCGTATTCGCGCAGCTCGGCTTGCTTCTTTTCGTCCTTGCCGGCCCATTGGCGCATGTCGGCGGCGATGCGTTTGCAGGTGTCGTCGGTGTTGTCCTTTTGGATCATTTGCCGAACCAGCTTCTGCAGTTCGGGCGATTTACCATCGGGCCGGACTTTTTTCTTTTCTTCAGGAAGGTCCTTGGGTGGAGCCTTGCCAAGCACCTTGGCGACGGCGGCGATGACCTTCGCAGAGTCGTTCGCGTTCGGATCGGTCAGCGCGAAGTTGGCCACGACTTTGTTATCCTTGGCGACGAGCACGGTGATCTGCACTTTGTCGTTGAGGCCATAAGTCGCCGGGCCGTCTTTGCCGCCGTCGAGACAGATACTGACCGGTGATTTCAGGTTCAGTGAATTCTCGGCTCGTTTGAGGTAGCCCTCCGTCTTCTCCTTGTCGCCTGAAATCCAGACAATCTGCGTGGCGAGTTTGTCTTGCTCGGCGGCGTACTTGTCGACGGGCCTAATGAACTGAAGGCCAGGCCGAGTGATGCCGTTATCGCTCGGTCCGTGCATGAAGATGAGCAGCGTCGGTCCGCCCTTGGTGCTGGCGTGGAGTTGGATCTCCTTGCCGGCGGCGGGTCCGAAGTGGCCGTGCATCTTGAAGTCGGGCAGCTTGTCGCCGACCTGCGGGCCGGACGGGAACGAGTCGCCGGCGAGAGTGAGCAGCGTAAAGAAGCCAAGGGATGCGAGCATGGTGAACCCCTGTTTGCGTGACCTATTTTTGGTCGTTGTCCAAGTCGAAATTTGCGCTGGATGTGCCGCCGGCGGGAACATCGAAGAAGAGAGTGCTTTCAGCGTTATATTTGCGTGGCACGATCGCTTTGCGAAACACCATGTCCGAGCCGCTGGAGGGCGCCTTGCCGTCATCGCCTTCGTACGCGGTGATGCTTATCTTGTGCTTGCCGAGGACGGCGCCTTTTACGTCCTTGGTTAGCAATTGCAGCGTGTACTCGCCATTTGCGTTGGAACGGCCTTGTGATCCGGGGCCTGGATTGACGGCATCCGATTCCGGTTGAAACGACACGACGGCGTTGACCAGAGGCTTCTTGTCGAGCGTGACGCGGCCGGCCACGGGAACGACGTTCGACCCGCAGCCCACGCAGAGTAACAGCGTACACAGGAAGAGAAAGACAGATCGCATGGAGAACTCGCAAGGAAATTGGGCGATTCATGAAAGGACGGCAATGGGTTGGCGTACCTCTAAAAGCTTTCGGGATTCACCGTTTCCGCTCCCCGAATCGTGGCCAGCCCGCGATAGACACTGATGTTGACGCTATCGGTGACGAAGCGCACCGTGCCGTCGCCGAAGCAAAAGTTCCCGCCGCCTTCGTGTTTACTGTAGAAGCTATAGCGGTTCGGCCAATTGCCAGGGGTATTGCCTGAGTCCGAGTAGTTGAGCGGAATAGCGCAGGTGCCATTGACGTAATTGGGGTACGCCCAGCCGCCGCAATGTTGGTCGAAGCTGTGCGTGCTTTCGCCGATCATGAGAGTATTGCTGGTTCCATCCGAGATGCCTGCCAAGGTCAGCTTGCGTTTGCCGCTGGTGCGATAGAACATGCCGTTACCTTTGTCGAGGCCATCTTGGCCATGGCTCGGATCGGGATCGGTTACGGGGTAAGCGGTCGCGAAGGTAGAGCCGGAGTTGACACCCCAGTTGGACCCGCTCACGCCACGATAGTTGGTCAGGCCCATCGAGATTCCATTGATATTGGCCCAATCGGTGGCGGGGTTGCTTTTCTCAAAACTGGCGGCGACCGGACAATTCAGCACCGTAATTGAAGTCGCCAGGCCCGTTTGAGCTGCGCCCATCGTGCCGTTGGGAATGTTGTACTGCGTGGCCAAGGCACCCTGGTCGATATACGGCAAGATGCGGGCGATCCAGGTCCACGTATTCGGACCCAGCTGGGCCCTATCTGCCCCCCAGTTATAAGAAATGATCTTGGCGTTCGGCGGAATTTCCTTGTTCGCGTCGTGATAGGAGTGGATCGCGATGCCGAGCTGTTTCAGATTGTTCGAGCACTGCAATCGCGCCGCCGCCGAGCGCACTTTTTGCACCGCTGGCACAAGCAGCGCGATAAGTATCGCGATGATGGCGATTACAACGAGAAGCTCAATGAGCGTAAACGCTCGGCGAGCCGCCTGAGTAGAAAACATAACCATCCTCCACAATAAAGAAGAAATCAGGAAGTATTCCGCATGCGGATTCCCCTATTTCATCACATTATTGCGGAAATGCCAAGGAGAATTTCGTAAGCCCAGGGGTGAGGTACTCCGAACCACTTGGATAGTTGGCAGGTATGCCTCCATCCCAAGGGTTCGGGGTACCTCACCCTTGGGCCTGTCTGTCTACTTTGAACCCTTCCCGACCGCTTCGCGCAGCACCGCGGCGATGCGGTAACCCGCGAGCACGGCACGGCGCTCGGCGATCGGCTGCGTTGCCTTGGCGTAGTCGGCGGGCAGCGTCGGCGCTTGCTTCATCTGCGGGCTGCCCTTGAGCGTGCCGTTGCGATAGGCGTGCTCCTTGGCTAGCGGGAAGCTCTCTTTGCTTGCCCAGTGCTCGAAATCCGTGTTGGCGAGTTCGGTCAGTTTTTCCTTGGAGAACTCCTTGCGCAGCCTAAGCTCTGTCGCCAGGTTGCGGACGTTTTGAAACGATTCGCTGCCCAGCAAAAGGTCGTCCCAGAATTTGTGCAGGCTGATCGGGAACGCTCCGTCCTTCGCGCGAATGTAGAAGCGTGTCCCGCCGCGATCGCCGGTGAGCCTGCCGGCCTCGCGTTGAAATTGCGTCGTGAACAGGCTCGTCGTATGCAACGGCTGATGCACATCGCCGATGAGATGAAACACCCAGCATAACGCGACCGCTCGCTCCTTGGCGTCGGACGATTGCTGGACGAGCTTCTTCTTGTCGGCGAAGCCCCGAAGGATGCTATTTGTTTCGGGTTGGCCCATCTCGACACTCGCCGGCTGATTCGCGGGCTTGTAGGGGAAATTGACGTAGTGGATTTGATCGTAGCGAGCGTCCGGCGGGTAAAAAGCCGGATCATCGCGAGCATCGTCCGGCCAACGCGCGGCCTGCATGAACAGGTATATTTCGCGGTCCTCCGGGGTGAACTTCGGCATCGCCTTCTGCCAACGCGGATAGGCGGGATGCTGCTCCAGTATCGCGACTACCCTGGCGATCGTCGGCTCATCGCTCGCCTTCAACACCCGATGCGCGATCGCCCCCGTGACCATATGCCCAGATTTATTCCAGGCGAAAGCTGACGGAGATAAGGTGAACAATAGCAATACTACAACAAATTCGCGTGGCATGTATTGAATCCAGAAATCATAGTAGATCGCATTGGCTCGGTTCGTGGAACGAGGACGTTGTGTTGTTATATCGCAGATTCACTCCGCACGCTCGCCATCCAGCCGATCCAAGAACGCCCGCACTTCGCGGAAAAAGCTCGCCGGCAGCGGGTCGTTGTGGTCGAGGCCGGGCAGGCGGTGGAAGTGCGTCGGCGTCTTGCTCACGCCGCGCAGGCGTTCGCCGTGCGCGAACGGAATGATGCGGTCGTTGTCGGCCTGGGCGATGAAGATCGGCGCCGGGCAGGACGGCAGCTTCTTTTCGCTTTCGAAGCGAACCTTCATGACTGCCGGCGCGAGCGGCATCCAGTAAAGGTCCTTCACGACGTTCGGGATCGACGTGAACGTGCGGATGAGCACGAGGGCCTGATGCGGTTGCTTGGTGGCGAGATCGACAGCCACGCCGCCGCCCAGCGATTCGCCGGCGATGACGATGCGCTCGGCGGGAACCTTCGCATCGTGCGTCAGCCAATCGTACGCCGCCGCTGCCGCTGCATAACAGCCTGCCTCACTTGGCTTGCCCTCGCTGCGTCCGTAGCCCGGATAATCGATGATGAGCACGGAACGATCGAGCGCCTGCCAAAACTCACGCATCAGTTGGCCGTAGTCCTCCAAATTGCCCGCGTTGCCGTGACAGTAGAGAATCGCCCCCTTGGCGTTCGGATGGGGGCACCAGCGGGCGTGAATCTTGGTCCCGTCGGCGGTGCGCAGCGTCACATCTTCGAGCGGCGCCGGCAACGATCGCGCCGGCGGCGCGGCATGTCGCTCCGGGTGGAACACGAGCCGATTCTCAAGCGACTGGCATCCCGCGAACATCAACGGCAACAGCATCCACGGGCGCATATCGATCGTCTCCGCGCGCGAAATCATCCTGGTCTGTGAAACTCGCGGAGGTATACAGACGATCCGGCCGATTCGCAAGACCACTTTCCGAACAAACAAAATACGAAGAGCGAAGAGCGAAGTACGAAGTACGAAGTACGAAAGAAATGCATGACTTCGCTCTTCGCTCTTCGCTCTTCGTACTTTGCATTCTTCCACGGTTCCCGCCTCCTACATTATCTTCATGCCGCGCAAACTTCAAACCTCGCCGCACGACGGCTTCCTGAACGCGATCCGCGCTCGTCCGGACGATGATGAGCCTCGCCTTGTCTATGCCGACTGGCTGGACGAAGCGGGCGATCCGCTCGCTCGATTCATTCGCATTCAATGCCGACGCTCTAGACTTTCGCCTCACGATCCGGAATGGGAACGACTCGGACACGACGAAACCGAGCTGCTCGTTCAGCACCGCAAGGCATGGTTCGGGCCGATCGAGGAAATCACCGGCACGAACCCCGTCTTCCTCCGTGGCGTGATCGCCCATCTCGACATCACCGGCAGCGTGCTTGTCAAGCGTGCCAACCGCCTGTTTCAACTGGCGCCGCTTGTGCATTCGCTGCGAGTCCGCGAGTTGCGCCAGACGCTGGGCGAAATCGTCGACGCTCCGTGGCTGGAACGCATCACGCATCTCGACCTGTCCGGCAACTCGCTCGGCAACCGAGGGCTGTCGGTTCTGGCGCGATCGCCGGCACGCACGTCGCTTCGTCAATTGCAGATGAACAGATGCGAGTTGAATGCCGCCAGTGTCGTCGCTTTCGCCAATGCGGATTCGTTCGCAAACCTGCAATCGCTCCACGTCGCGGACAACGGTCTGGGTGAAGTGGGCACGCGGACCCTGGCGACAGCCGGTGCGCTTCGCCAGGTCGTCGATCTTGATCTGTCGCGCAACCATCTTCAAGATGCCGGCGCCGCTGCTCTCGTCGATGCCGCGGTCTGGCGCTTGCGTCATCTCCGAATCGCCGACAACGCGATCGGCAACGACGGCGTCGCCGCGCTCGCCAATGCGCCGTGCCTCGCCGATCTGACGCTGCTCGCGCTCGCCGGCAATCGTATCAGCAACGTCGGCGTGCAGAAGCTGACACATGGCGATGCGCTCCATCATCTCCATCTGCTCAATCTCGAACGCAATCACATCAGCGATCGCGGCCTCGATTTTCTGGGCGAGGCACCGCACTGGCGTGAGATCACCTATCTCAACGTCAGCCAATGCGAGGCTAGCCGCGCCGCCGCCGAGCGATTAATTGCCACCACACGATTCCCACGCCTGCAAACGCTGCGCGCGAATCCGCACGGCGTGCGAAAAACGACGCCCTGCCTCGTGGCTTTTGAAGGGTACGCCCAAACTCCGGGATAATCGCGATGATATGAGGGAGATCCGTCTGGTTTAGCCGCTCGCCTTTGGCGAGCGCGACCTACGTTTGTGTAGCACCTGCTCGCGCTCGCCGAAAGCGAGCGGCTAAACGGGCGAACCACTTCACCCGCTCACCAGGCCGTTGAAGAGGCGGATAAACCAATCGCCGGCCAGGAAGGCGCACAGCAGTAGCAGCAGCGTGAAGTTACCCCACGGGTCAATTGTGCTGGTCACGCGAACGGCTGGCAGTCTGGCGTCTGAGGTTGGCCAAGTTTCGCGCTGGGCGGGGTCGATGAGCTTGCCGCCTGTGCCTTGTGTGAGGCGACTGAGAAACGCCCAATCGATGCCGGTGTCCGCGTCTTCCTTGCGTCCCTCTTCGACCTGGATCGTTGTCATGGCCTCGGCGACGACTTTGCCATCGGTAATCCATGTCGCCTGGATTTGATGGGTTCCCGTCTCGGTACAGGAAAACTCCGTACGGTATATTTTCGGATTCGCCGGATCAACCATGAAGACCAACGGCACGCGCTGCCCGCTTGGCAACGTCAGCGTCGATTGCAGATTGCCGCCGGCAACCGACCGAGCCGATTGCACTTCCGCATGAAGCACCACGGGCCGATCGGTCTCGACGCGCGTGCGGTCCGGTGTCAACCATAGATTCACGGCACCGAGTTGCGTGCGCGTCGGCGTCATGGCGCGAAACGCTTGCTGCCAAAAGATTGCGTATGGCGTCGGACCATCAATGTTCGGTGCCAGCGTATGCCATTTCCACAGCGTATCTGTGCCAATGAAGAGCACGCGGCCACGGCCAACGGCATGTTCGGCGATGACGATCAGGTTGCCGAAGGGGTTGCGTTCCTTCGCTGCCTCGAGTAGTACAGTCGCGCCGGGTCGTTTGCGGAGCACGGGATAGACATGGTCGACGGGCGGCAGTTGGCCATCGTCGCCGGCGCGGAGTTGGAAGAAGAACGGCGAATTTGCGCCATCCTCGCGCTGGCGAACCGCGACGGGACCATCGATCGGCTTGCCGGAATCAGCGGTCAACTCGACAGGCAGAATCGCGTGTAATTCGGGGATGTCAACCAGGCCATGTAGATTCGGCCCGGCGATGACGACGAGTGATTTGCCGTCGTCGGTTATGAGACGCGCGAGATCAGCCGCCAACCCGTGCGGCCATTGGTCTGGCTTGACATCGCCGAGGACGAAAGTATCGAACGCTTCGAGATCGGCCCTGGATTGCGGGAAGCCGACGAGGTTCACGCGGCGATCGGGCGAGGCGAATTGCACGAACGCCCCACCGCCACGGTTGAGCATCGCCGAGAAGCGAAAACTCGGATCGTCCTCGAACAGGCGGTGCAGATACTTGTACTCCCAGCGCCAGCGGTCCTCGAGAATCAGCACCTCGTATTTGCTATCGAGCACCTGGATCGGCAACGTGAAGGGCGTAACGTCCTTCGCTGCGCCGGCGAGGCTGAAGCCGAACTGCTTCAACCCCGCGACCGTGGGTTTGTGTGTCAACAGCACGGTTTGCTCGGTTCGGCCTGCCTTGAAGACGATTAGCTGATCGAGGAGCTTTTTGCCGTCCTCCGTCACACGCAGATTGTGCGTGGCGTCGTTCGCATTTGCCGAGCCACGTGACAGCGTGACGCGGAAATGCGTGTCGGAGCCGAGCAGCACGCGGCGAGCGCTCTGCACATCGGCGATCATGACCGCGAGCGGCGGAGCATTTTTCGTGTCGCTTGGGGCAAGCACATCGACGACGACGCCCCAACGCCGGGCGGATTCGAGGGCGTCGGCTGAGCCATGATCGTTGCCGTCGGTTGCGAGCACAATGCGGGTCGGCGTTTTTCCAATCGCTCGCATGTGGGTGCAGGCGGCGTCGATGCTGCTGGCGATGTCGGTCGTGGCGCCATCGGGTTTGAGGTCGGCGATGTCGTTCTCGCGGATCGGTTTCGCCGTCGCCGAGAATGCAAACCAATGCCCATGATGATTACCACGTAGCGTGGTGGCTAGCTCGCCGGCGCGAAGATGTTTCCGCACTTCGTCCAACCGTGTGCTCTCGCTAGCGGATTGGGCCATGCTGCGCGACGTGTCCATGAGAATGAGCATTTCGGGCAACTGGGGCACATTGCGGCTGTACGTGAACACCGGTTGCAGTACGATCGCGAGAAACGTCACGAGCATGCCGATTCGCAGCGCCGTCAACCAGCGAACCCAGCGGCCGGCGACCTGCTTACGGATTAGCGTCAGGGTTCCGAACGTGAAGGCGACGAACATGGCCAATAGGAGCAACCACGTCAACCAGGTCGGCAACACGGGATTCCATTGGATTGACATTTCAAGGTCTCTTTGGTTTCATGATGCATTCCGCGTGATGCGTTCAACCTGGAATGTCCCGTGCGAGCGCTAAGCCGCAAGCGGAATACGAACAATGCCTATTTCGCGGAAACCTCGGCTTCGCCTACCGAACGCAACACGCCGCGTTGCGGGACAACGCCGTCTGCCGCTTTGGGATTGGCGCGAGGGCAGAGGCGGTGCACGTAGATCGCCTCGGCAATCAAGAACATCGCGGCAAGGATGACGAGCAGAGGCCACATCGGCCAGCTCGCGGGTGTAGCGGCGAATCGGCGCAGCGCGTCCTCCGCCGTCACGACTTCGACGCTTGCCGGCGACCACCAGGCTTGCAGAGCCGCATTGTCCATGGAATTCATCGGGCTATCGCTTCGACGGGCGTTGACGGTGAAAGCCGACTCAAGTTTCCCGTCGATCTCGAGGCGGTACACGCCTGCCTCGGTCGCGGGATCGATCCGTAGCAGTGTGCCTCGGCCCGTGAGGATGCGAGCTGCCAGCTTGGCGCCGCTCGGCGCGACGACGGCGATTTCCTTGCCAGCGTTGGCGTTTGCCACAGGAAGGATAATCGTGTCGCCGACGAAATAATTCTTGCGAAGTCCCGTTGCTGAGAGATGCGCGAGGGTGCGATCGACAAGCGGCAGGAACGCCTTTCGCCGCGGCAGGTCGCTCCATTCGTCGTTCGCCGACGTGTTAAACAACAGCACGCG
>CAMAUE010000087.1 GCA_945861245.1 Singulisphaera sp. GP187 | reverse complement strand
GGCGCAAAGATGCTGTCGCGGGGAGTGCGGGTTCATCGGCGAATCCGTTCGCAAAATGGGCAAGATAGGGAGAATGTCTCTTCCCAAAGTTTACGAACAGCTGCTTCAAATTCCCAGCGTTTTTAAAGGGGCCGGGAATCGCTGGTATTGTACGCAGATATCAACTGAAAGGCAACAGAAGCACGGGAAAAAGTGCGCAAGCGCTAGCGGCGTAGCGATTGGAAAATCCGATGCGAGCGCTCAAGGGCGAGCAGAAGGCACCGGCTATTCTTTCGTCTCTGGCGGGTCGCCAACGAGGCGGAGATAACGGGAGAGCAGCATCTGCAGTGCCAGAACGCGCTGCCAGTCGGCGTAGCCCAAGGAAACCTGCGTGCCGTCGTCTTTCGCCAGAATGTTTTCGGTTGCCTGCACCAGGCCTTGATGGAGAAAATCGAATATCTCTGACAGGCGAGCAGCCTGGGATGGCGTCATTTTGAGGGGTAGCGGCGGCAGCGCCTTGTTGCCCACGAATAACGCATCGTTTGTCAGATGCACCGGTGCTTCGGGACTCACATCAAAATCGAGATTCAGATCGACGTGACCGGCGACAGTCTGTTTGTCGTTCGCACCTTCATCCATGAAACCGGAAGATTTCCCACCGATTCTGACGGGAGATTGGCCGAGGCAGGCGAGACTCGCCATGCGTGCGGCGATTTCCTCATTGGAACCAAACAACAAGAGTGACCGTCCGACCCCGACGCGATCGCCAACTCGTAGTCGGCGGATCTGCACAGCCGTGCCGTTGACGCGGGTGCCGTTGGTGCTTTCGAGATCGGTGAGGATAAAGTCATCGCCATCGATTTGGACTTTGGAGTGGAATCGGCTCACACGTTCGTCGTTGAGACGCAGGGAATTGCCTTCCTCGCGGCCAATGGTCACCGGAACATCGAGTTCGCGGTAGATTCGGCCGCGATCGATGCCATCCAGTACCTGAAACGTCACCGTGCCTTTGGCCATGAGAAACCGGCTCCCGTTTAAGATTTGGCTCGCAGTTCATTTACTGCGATTTATCAACTTACCTTCATTTTGTAACGCCAGAGCGTTTGTGTCAATTCCAATGACGCAAATTGGCAGCCCGGTAGGTGGCGAAACCACGTCATTTGCCGTTTTGCGAGGTTGCGGCTGCGCGTTTGCACCCGCGTGATCGCTTCGTCTCGCGTGATCCGCCCGTCGAGCAAGTCGAACGCCTCGGCATAGCCCAGCGCCTTGCTCGCTTCGATGCTTAGCGGCCGATCCATCGCTCGCAATCGCTGTGCCTCTTCGATCAAGCCTTCGGCGAACATCGTCGCCGCACGTTGATTGATACGATCATACAGTTCTGCGCGAGGCATGTCGAGGCAGATTACCGTTGGCGTATCGGTTGGCTTTACCTCCATCGTCGACCATTGCGTCTGCCAGGCGCTGATCGGTCGTCCCGTCAGTTCGAAAACTTCGAGCGCGCGGATGATTCGCCGAACGTCGTTCGGATGCAGGCGCGCCGCGCAAATCGGATCGACCTCGGCGAGACGGCGATGCAGCGAATCCGATCCGGTGGCCTCGGCCTCGCGCGTCAAGCGCTCGCGGATCGTGGCGTCGGCGGGCGGGCCATCGAACAGCCCGGCCAGCAGCGCTTTAAGATACAGCGGCGTGCCACCGACGAACAGCGCCGTTTTCCCTCGAGCCTCGATCTCCGCAACCACGTGTTTCGCCTCGCCCAACCACCAGGCGACGTTGCCTGATTGCCAAGGATCAAGCACATTGATTAGATGATGCGGGACCGCCTCGCGCTCCGTCGGCGTGGGTTTCGCTGTGCCGACGTCCATGCCGCGATAGAGCGTCATCGAATCCATCGCGACGATCTCGGCATCGAGCTTCGGCACGAGCTCCAATGCCAACCGCGATTTCCCCGAGCCCGTCGGTCCGGTCAACACCAGAGTATTATGAAACGGCGGCGGCAGCATGGCATGGGTAATCGTATCGGAATCCTCCCTGTTTTTCCGTTTGCGGCTTAGCGCTCGCATGGAATATTCCGAGCGCAAAGAGAAACAATAATATCGATTTCCAACGGATTGCCTGATACGATCTCTTGGTAGAGGCGCGACGGCGTCACATTATCCGAGTCCGCCCGATGAGGCACCATCATGGCGCATTATACTGCTTCGCTCGAAATCGCTCGCCCTGCTTCCGAGCTGTTCTCGTTTTTCACGCGGCCCGCGAATCTGCTCCGACTAGCTGCGCCCGAGATGAACCTCTCCCTCCTCGCTGCGCCGGAGGTCATCGAACACGGGTCACGGCTTTCTTGGCAAGGCAAACGCTGGGGCGTGTCCCAGAAAATCATTCAGGAAGTCACGCTCTTCCTCCTCGACCAACAGATCGTCATCGAACAGAAGCAAGGCCCGTTCGGACACTGGATTCACGGCCATACCTTTGAGGCAACCGACGCCGGCACGCGGATCGCCGAGTCGATAGACTTCAGCCCGCCGAGCGGCATGCTCGGCTACCTCCTGACCGCCGACAAGATTCGCGCCGATCTCGAAAAACTGAACGTCTTTCGCATGAACAAGCTTCGCGAGATATTTCCCTGAGCCGTTGCGTCCGGCTAACAGTAGTTGTCGCAGGCGAACGGAATGCGTTCGGGCGATTCAAGACGGACGAAATCGCGGCACGTCATGCCAATTGCCACGGCGTGTTGCTGAGCTTCGAAGACGATGGTCGCATCGAGTGGGATGTTGGCGTCCAGGATAGTTCGGATGTTATAGAGTCGGCCAAACGGCATCAAGGCACCGAACTCGCAATCGTTGAAAAGAGCGCAGAGTTCGTCAACAGTCGCCAGGCGCACGGGGCCGGCCATGGGGTCGATCAAGCCCGGTAGATCCACCCATTGCGATGCCGGCAGGACTGCCAGAAGGAACCCGGTGGGGCCTTTGAGCAGTACGCTTTTGACGACGCGCCTGCCGGTAATGTGCAGCGACTTCGCCAGCTTTTGCGAGCTGAACGCGGGCGGGTGAAACATCTCTTCAAACGGGGTCTGTTGGTCGAGGAGGAATTGCGAGACGCGCATGGCAGTCGATCCGTGAGAATGTTGATACGAAATTCAGCCTGCAATTGAAGCATGTTTTCGCCGTCATTTCGCGATCAGTTTGCGCGTTTTGCCCAACTTCGCCGTTGCCATCGTTCCGTTCTTGCGGACAATAACACTTGTGCCGGCCAGCGACCGCGCTCGCCAAAGGCGAGCGGCTAAACAATACCGTGGAAAACCTACGTGACCGACATCGAAATTCTCCGACACGACTTCACCAAAGGCCGATTCCGCTTCGTCGTCTTCGACTTCGACGGCACCCTGTCGCTGATCCGCGAGGGTTGGCCTTTGGTCATGATTCCGATGATGGTCGATATCCTCCGCGCGACCGGCACGCCCGAGGACGACGCGACGCTTACGCAGCACGTCGAAGATTTGGTCATGCGAAACAATGGCAAGCAGACGATTTACCAGATGATCGATCTCGCTAACGAAGTAACGAAACGCGGCGGCGCTCCGCTCGATCCGCTCGCTTACAAGCACGAGTACCACACGAGGCTAATGCACCGCATCCAGGGCCGACTCGACGCCTTGATCGGCGGACAAGCGGCCCCCGACGATTGGACCGTGCCCGGCAGCCATTCGGTGTTGCAGGCATTGAAGGACCGCGGCCTGACGCTGTACCTCGCCAGCGGCACGGACGTTGAATTCGTGAAAAACGAAGCCGAACTGCTCGGTGTATCACCCTATTTCGGCGAGCATATCTACGGCGCACTCGACGATTATCAGAACTTCTCGAAACGGATGATTATCGAACGCATTATGCAAGAGAACCATCTCGCCGGCGACGAACTGGTCGGCTTCGGCGATGGCTTTGTCGAAATCGAGGAAGTCAAGCGTGTCGGCGGTGTCGCCGTCGCCGTCGCCAGTGATGAAGTGAATCGTCAGGGAATCAACGCCTGGAAGCGCGATCGCTTGGCGCTCGCCGGCGCCGACCTCGTCATCGGCGACTACCGCTGCCTCGATCGCTTAGTGGCGTTGTTGTTTGAACGTTGATTTGAAGGAATGCCGCGCGGCTCTGGGCGATTCGGCGCTTCCATTGACCAGGGATTCAATTATTCCCGTTTCCAGTCTACGATCTTGGCGTCGGCCCAAAGTTCCTCAAGCGCGTAATAGCTGCGAGAATCGGCATCGAAGACGTGGACGATGATGTCGCCGTAATCCTGGGCGATCCATCGGCTTGTTTGATAGCCCTGGATGCTCAGGCGTTTCTCGCCCTCACCGGTCATATAGTCGTCGGCTTCCTCGGTCAGGGTGTGAAGCTGCCGACGGCTGCCGCCGGTCATGAGGACGAAGAAATCAAAGATCGGTGTGATGCCGCGAAGATCGAGAATGACGATATTCTTGGCTTTATTGTCGTCACCGACGCGCGCAATCTCGATGGCTTGTGTAAGTGCGACATCAGCGCGGCTCTTTTTTTCGGCGACTTTCGTTTGCGTGCTCAAAGGACCTCCCGGTGTGGTGCCAATCGGCGGGGGTGCGAATATTTGGCGGAGTTTTTCATTGTCAATGACACGAAAGGGACGGCACAAGTTCACGTCATCTTATGCTGCTCCGCTTCGCCTCTTGTTTATTCTACGGCATGTCCAGGCAAAAGTCGATTTTGCGTCGTTCGCCGGAGGCGCAAGCGGCTCACGCCAAGATATCGCGCATCACGTTCCCGCTCACGTCCGTCAAACGGAAGTCGCGACTTTGGAAGCGGTAAGTCATCCGCAGGTGGTCGATGCCCAATAGGTGCAGCATCGTCGCGTGCAGATCGTGAACAGTGACGATGTTCTCGGCGGCGTTGTAGCCAAGCTCGTCGGTTGCACCATAGTGGAAGCCGGGTTTGATGCCCCCGCCCGCCAGCCAAACGGAGAAGCCTTTCATGTGATGGTCGCGGCCGTTACCCTGGGCCATCGGCGTTCGGCCGAACTCGCTGCCGAAGACAATGAGCGTGTCATCGAGCATGCCGCGAGCCTTGAGGTCTTTGACGAGGGCGGCGGCGGGTTGATCGACTTCGCCGGCGCTGCCGCGCATGCCATCGCGGACGCCGCCGTGATGATCCCAATCGCGGTGATAGAGCTGGATGAAGCGCACGCCGCGTTCGGCGAGTCGGCGGGCCATCAGGCAATTGGCGCCGAACGAACCGTCGGCTCCGGTGATGCCGTAGGCGTTCATGGTGCGTTGCGATTCTTGGGAGAAGTCACGCAGCGCGGGCACGGAGGTTTGCATGCGAAACGCCATCTCGTATTGGCTGATGCGCGTGGCGATTTCGGGATCATCGACGACGCTGTCTTGAATGCGGTTGAGCTGCTGCACGGCATCGACGACGTCGCGCTGGCGCTGGGCATCGATGCCCAGCGGATTGGAGAGGTAGAGCACCGGATCGCCCGTGCCACGCATGTGGATGCCTTGATAGCGCGATGGCAGGAAACCCGAATGCCATTGCCGTTGGGCGATCGGCTGCGATTGGCCATAGCGGCCGGACGAGGTCAGGACGCAAAACGCCGGCAGGTCTTCCGCCTCGCAGCCGAGACCGTAGCTGAGCCAGGAACCCATCGACGGTCGGCCTGAGATGGTCGTGCCGGTGTTCATGAAGGTATGAGCGGGGTCATGGTTGATGGCATCAGTCTTGAGCGAGCGGACGATGCACATCTCGTCGGCAATCGAACCGATGTGCGGGAAGATCTCCGCGATCTCCTGGCCCGACTGCCCATAGCGGCGAAAGGTGTGCTGCGGCCCAAAGCAGCGCAGAGCATTGTTGCCCTGAAGCTGCGCGATCGGTTGGCCCGCAGTAAACGACGTCGGCATCGGTTGCCCGTCCATCGCCCGCAAACGTGGCTTGTAGTCCCAGCTATCGAGATGCGACATCCCGCCGGCCATGTACAGCCATATGACTCGCTTCGCTTTGATCGGCAGATGTGGCTGAACGACGCCGGGTTGCCCGACCTGGCGAGTCGCCGGTTGCGCATGCGACAACGACGCCAACGCCGCGAGGCCCATGCCGGCGGCGGTATCGCGAAGGAAGGTACGGCGTGTAAGTGCGTTATTTCGTGTCATGGCTAGAATCCTCGATTGATGGCAAGTTATTCGATTTCCGTTTTACTGCGTCCGCGTTCGATTTCGATACTCTTCTTGATTTTCCGCCAACAGTCCCAACCTAACCAGCTCCACCAAGGTCGAAAAAACAATGTCAAAAGGCACCCGACGATCGGTCGATGACGAATTCGTTGTTTCAACCATGTCGGATCCAACGGGTCAACAGAAATCCACGATCCGGCTATCTCGGGAAACACCTCGTACCAGTAGATTGCGGCAAGCTCGTAATCGGCGTACCCCGATTCAATGGCGCTTCGGCCAATTCTCCAATAATCCGACTCTAACGTTTCGTCATCGAACACGAAATCAAAAAACGGCTCCGCAAACCGTGACCAGATTAGAGGTCGGCGTTCCGTGTCTTGATCGGGTGGCAATAGCATCGATTATCTCATATTTCGACGCACCGGAGGTTCGGTCAAACGTTTCGACAATAACATCATCAGCCGCTGCGAACCAATCGATGATCCGCTTCTGGTCGCGTCGAAGCGTGGATGAATAATGGATCTCGATCACGGCTTCTGTTCCTTGGCCCGATTCTCGGCGAGATACTCGCGTCCCATTCTGCCGAAATCTCCCGGCTGCCACGGCGTTACTTCGCCGCGTTCGACTTCGTCAAGCGCTTCGCCGATCATATTCTCGACGTTCTCCTTCCAGTGCGCTCGCATAAATTCCGTGAGTGCGGCTTGGACGAGATCGTTTCGATTTCCAAACCACCCAGCCGCGATCTCGCGATCCAGGCGCTCATTCAGGTCATCGGTAATCTCAACGGTCAATGTCGCCATGATGCACCTGCTTATCGGCGGGAAGATTCGTGGATCGTTCGTTTATTTTAGCGGCAATACCACAGCTATGCTACAGTTTTTCCGATTTCAATTGCAGCCCCGTATAGCCGCTCGCCCCTGGCGAGCGCGGACATGTTCCAGGCAACACGTAGGCCGCGCTCGCCGAAAGTGATCGGCTAAACGAGAAACGCCCAAACTGCTATCATTTCCGCATGAACATTCTTCACACCATTCAAGCTCGTTTTCGCACCGCGCTCACCGGGTTGGTTCCCGATCCGGAGCCGTTCGTCGCGATGATTAAGCCGACGCAGGACGCCAAGCACGGCGACTACCAGGCGAACTGCGCGATGTCGCTCGCCAAGACGCTAGGCAAAAAGCCACGCGATGTCGCACAGGAACTCGTCGATCGGCTCGACCTGAGCAGCCTGCTCGAAAAACCCGAAATCGCCGGGCCGGGGTTCATCAACTTACGCCTGCAATCCGGCTGGTTGGGGCAACAGGCGCGCGGCATCGCCAATGACGAACGCCTTGGCGTTGCCATTGCATCGCCGGCGAAAACGTACGCCATCGACTACAGTTCGCCGAACGTCGCCAAGCCGTTGCACGTCGGACATCTCCGCAGCACGATCATCGGCGACGCCCTGACGCGCTTGCTGCGCTTCCTTGGCCATATTGTCATCACCGATAATCACCTCGGCGATTGGGGCACGCAGTTCGGCATCTTGCTCTACGGGTATAAGAATTTGCTGAACAAGGATGCGTACGCCAAGGAGCCGGTGCGCGAGCTCGCACGCATCTACGTTGAGGTTCGCAATCGCATCGCTCAGGCCGGCGGCGGGGACGACGAAGAGGAAGCACGCCATCCGATCGCCGACGTATGCCGAGCCGAGACCGCGAAGCTCCATCATGGCGATGTCGAGAACAACCAGCTTTGGCAGGAGTTCATGCCGCACTGCCTGGAGGAAATCCACGAAGTCTACACCAAGCTCGGCATCCTGAAGTTCAACCACGAGCACGGCGAAAGCTTTTACAATCCTCTGCTGCCGGGCGTCGTCGATAGTTTGCTCAAGTCGAAAGTCGCTGAAGAAGGCGACGGCGGCGCGATCATCATTCGCATCAGCAAGGACAACGTCTCGCTTGTCCGCAAGCGTGACGGTGCTTTTACCTATACGACGTCGGATCTCGCCACCATTCAGTATCGCCTCGAACATTTCCAGCCGAACGCGATGCTCTACGTCGTCGATTTCCGCCAAACGCAGCATTTCGCCAACCTTTTCGAGGCTGCCAAACGCTGGGGCGTAACCGGCGTAGAGATGACGCACATCAGTTTCGGCTCCGTGCTAGGCCGTGAGGGTAAGCCGATCTCGACGCGAAAGGGCGACGGCACGGAGTTGATCGATCTCATCAATCAGGCCGTCGTGCGCGGCTTGGAGAAGTATGAAGCGAGCCACGCCGAACGCACGGCTGCGGGGCATGATGTTCCTGAATTGACCGATGACGCGAAGAGTGCGATTGCCGAGACCGTCGGCATCGGCGCGATCAAGTATGCCGACCTGAGTCAAAATCGCACCAGCGATTACAAGTTCGATTACGACAAAATGCTCGCCACCGAGGGCAACACGGCGACCTACATGCAATACGCCTATGCCCGCAATCGCAGCATCTTTCGCAAGGCGGATGTCGATCCCGCCACGTTGCGTGCGAACCCGCCAAGCGTGACGCTCGACTCGCCATTCGAGCGTGCCCTCGCCCTGCAACTCTTACGGCTTGAGGAAGCGTTGCTGTCCGCCGTCGCGGAATATCAGCCGAGCGCGATCACGGCTTATCTGTGGGATCTGGCGAAAGCGTACAGCGGCTTCTTCCAAAATTGCCCGGTGATTCAGGCCGAGGCCGACGCGCTCAAACAGAGCCGACTGCTGCTGTGCGACTTGACGGCACGCATACTCAAGCAATGCCTGGGATTGCTCGGAATCAACGTCGTCGAGCGGATGTGACAACGATTCCGCTTGCGGCTTAGCGCTCGCGTGGGACGTCCTGAGCGCTAAGCCGCAAGCGGAGATTCTAACCCGCATGCCAAACCGCCCACAGCGTCATCGCCTGATAATCGCGCACGAAGCCGGCGCGTTCCAGCAAGTCCTTTCCCATCGTCGCTGTGATCGGCTGATCGTTCCACGTTTCCACCGTTAGCTTGTGGCGAAAATCGAGATCGGGGGTCAGTTTCAAAATGTCCGGCAGCCGCGCGATCGCCTGCGCGAGATCGTCCGCGCTTGCGCTGGCGAGTGCGGTCAGGCGTTTGCCGTTCTGCTCGATGAGGAGCAGCGGTCGGCCTGCCTTCTGCACCAGCCAATTGCCCGCTCGACGCAAAAACGTACGCGGTGTATCAGGGCCGACGGCAAGCTCGAACGGTGCACCGCTGCCGTAGAGATTGGCCGGGTCCAGGCTGTGCAGCAATAGCATCGGTGCTTGCGATTGGCTGGGCAACGCCAACTCCGCTAGATGCTTGGCGGCCCCGGGCAGCGCGAACTGAGCGCCGGAGAGGCCTTCGACAAAGTAACCGCGCCGCACCTCGCCTGCCAACTCCATTCGGCTCAGCACTTCATACAGCACGCGCCAGGGAACCGTGGTGTCGGCGAGCAACGCCAACTCGCGCGCGACGATCCCGAACCGCTCCAGCAACAAGCGAGCCTGCATGATCGCAACTGCCTCCGGATCAGGCCGACCCCAGGCGACGAGCGACCAGCGGCCCTCCGGCCACGAGGTTTCCGTTCGCCGCCGACTATCGCGCAGATAGGCGCGAACCTCGCCGCGTGAACGCATGGCGGGCGTTTCATCCGTGTGCGGCGGCTCACCGCGGCGAGCTACATCGAAGCGGTCGTTGGTCGCCAGGCCGAGCCGAACGAGCATCCACAGTGCCGGCCGGACGAAATCAATCGGCAGCTTCAGATGCTCGGCGATCTCCTGCGTAAACTGCGCACCGCGCGAACGCAGCGCGTCGTAAACAACCGATGCAGGTCCGGGGAGGGCGGCATCGCCGAGGTCGGGCGTCGCCAGATTCGTCAGCGTGTCGCGCGCGATGAACGCCAAATCGCCGGCGTCGCCGCGCATATGCCAAAGCCACTGCCCGCCGGCGATCCATTCGTCCAGCCAGGCGGGCTGATATCCCGCTACGCGCGAACGCAGCACAACGGCTTCCCACATCTTGTGTGGCAGAGTCAGCGTCTGCAATCGATCCAGCACGCTACGCACGCCATCGGCGCTTTGCCCGTTCGTCGTGGGATGCACATACTGCCAGCGGGCGACGAAGTCGGCGAACTGCGCGGGCGGGCAGGTCATCACCTCATGTCGTAGCAGCGACAACGTGCCGCGCTGGATCTGCTCGAAGTTCTCCGGTGCCGCCCATTGCAATGGCTCGGCCTCGCGCGATGGCACATTCACGAGCCGACCTTGCTGAGTCCATTGCGTTAACTGTTGCCTTGCCCACGCCGGGTCGAATGGATACCGGCGAAGAATATCCTGCAAACCGACCAGCGCCCGCGTCGTGAGAAAACGATGCAGAATGTGCGCCGCCGCCCCGAGCGTTTCCTCGGCATTGGCAGGATCGTCGGCAAATGAAGTGCGATAGCGTTCGGCGTCTTCGGCCAAAATCCAGCGCTGCGGTTCGGTGGTCCCGTTCAACGTGATCATGACGACAACCTGCTCGCGCTGAAGCTCATCGAGAAACCCGCGAATGGCCGGCTCGATTTCGCTGGCCGAGATGTCACCCAGCTTGCGCAGCCATTCCGCAGTCTCGGCCTTCGAGCGTGGCGGAAACCCGACACCGCGCAGGCGACGATCGACAGCTTGCACCGCGCGCGGATCGAGTGGCAGCGGTGCATCGCCTTGCGAGATCAGTTGATCGAGCAGCGATGAATCCAGTGGCGCGCCGCCGGTGCTGGTGTTCGCTTCGACATCGTCATACTGATACATGAACGCTGCCGTGAATGCGAACAACAGCGACGCTGCGAACGGTGACGGCATCTCGAGTCGCAACGGCTGGATCGTGACGGCGCCCGACGAAATCTCATTGAGCAACGTGCGGACGGATGGCAGGTCGAGATGATCGTGCAGGCATTCGCGAAACGTCTCGGCGATGATCGGAAAGTCGGCGTGCTGCCTGGCGACTTGCAGCAGATCGCGGCCACGCAGACGCTGCAACCAAAGCGGGGCTCGCTTACCTGCCGCGCCGCGAGGCATCATCAATGCGCGGGCCGCGTTCTGGCGGAAACGCAAGGCGAACAACGCGCTGTCGGCCAGTTCGTCGAGAATCATCTCACGCACGTTGTCCGGCGTCAGACCGTCGAACATGTCGAGCACCGGCTCGTCGCTTTCGGTGAGCCGAATCAGCACGCCGTCATCGTGGTGCAAACACTGCGGCCGATAGCCGAGCCGTTGGCAGAGACGATGCTCGATGGCGAGCCGAAGCGTCAGGTTGATCGCCCGGCCAAACGGGCAGAGCAAGACGACCTGCCAGTCGCCGAGCGGATCGCGCGAGGCTTCGATTTGCAGCGTGCGATCGGTCGGCAGTCCGCCGGTGCGAGCGAGGTGCCGGGCGACGAAATCGCGGAGATTGCGAGCCGCGGCAGCGTCGCAGTGATAGTCGGTTTGCAGCCAATCGAGGCAGTCGGGTTGATCGAGCCGATCGCCAAGGATGCGAAGAAATGCACCTTGTGCCCGCCCCAGATCGCCGCTGCGGCCGACGCTTTCTCCTCGCCAGAATGGAACCATTGCCGGCCGGCCTTCGGCGCTTGACACAATGACGCGATCGGTGTCGATGCGTTCGATGCGCCAGGCGCTTGTGCCGAGAAGAAACGTGTCGCCGATGCGTCGTTCGTAGACGAACTCTTCATCGACTTCGCCGAGCCGAACGTTCTTGCCGGTGACGACGGCGTATTGGCCGGTGTCAGGGATCGATCCGCCGTGCATGATTGCCAGGCGTTGGCTGCCGGGCAAAGCGTGCAGCGAATGATGCACGCGGTCCCAGCTGATGCGCGGCTGCAAGGCGCTGAGTTGTTTCGGCGGCGGGGCGGCGTCACCTCCGGCACCGAAGCGATATCGGCCGGCGATCATTTCGAGCACGCTGTCGAAGGCGATCGGCGATAGATCGTGATACGGATACGCACGGCGAAGCACCGCATAAAGCGCGTCGATGTTCCAGTCGTCCATCGCCACCATCGCGATGATCTGCTGTGCCAGAATGTCAAGGCAGTTGTGAGGCACACTCAGCGATTCGACTCGGCCGGCGACCATCTCGGCGGCGAGCACGGCGCTGTTGAGCAGGTCGGGCAGCGTCTTCACGAGCAGTCGGCCTTTGCTCGACTGCCCGACGAGATGCCCTGCCCGCCCCACACGCTGTAAAGCGCGAGCGATGTTGCCTGGCGACTCGACCTGGCAGACGAGATCGACGGCGCCCATATCGATGCCAAGCTCAAGCGACGCCGTGGCCGTCACTGCGCGAAGCCGCCCGTCTTTGAGCGCTTGCTCGGTCTCGTGGCGAACCTCGAGCGCGACGCTGCCATGATGGGCACGCACGCGCAGCGCATCGGCATCGATCGAGGCGTCGGCCATCTCCGCCAGGCATTCGTTGAGTTGCGATGTCAGCCGTTCGACGCTGCGACGATTGTTGGCGAAAACGATTGTCGAGCGATGACTGAGAATCTCCTGTGCGAGGCGACGATAGATCGACGGCCAAATCGATTTCTCGGGCAACGGGCCGAACTGCTCGACCGGACTGACCACTTGAAGGTCGAGATTCTTGCGCAACCCGCCATCGACGATTGCGACGGGGCGAGGCTGCCAGCTGCCGTCGGTGCTGCCCGTAAAGCCGCCGAGATAGCGTGCTACTTCGTCGAGCGGTCGCTGTGTTGCCGACAGGCCGATGCGTGCGAAATCGTGGCCGACGATTTCGCGCAAACGTTCGAGGAGTAACGATAGAAAAACGCCGCGTTTGTTCGGGCAGAGTGCGTGGATTTCATCGACGATGCAATGCGTGACGCCACGCAGAATCTCACGAGCTTTGGAGGTCAGCAACAGGTGCAGCGATTCGGGTGTCGTAATCAAGACCTGTGGCGGGCGGCGAGCAAGCTTGAGCCGATCGGCGGTTGACGTGTCGCCGGTGCGGACGGCGATCTTGATGCGAGGCAGTGCGATGCCTTGGGCCTTCGCGAACTCGGCAACGCCGTCGAGCGGGGATTGCAGGTTGCGAAAGATGTCGTTGTTGAGCGCTTTGAGCGGCGAGATGTAAAGCACGCGCACGCCGGGCGTCAGCGTTGGTTGCCGCCAGAGGCCGTCGAGACACGCCAAGAACGCGGCGAGCGTTTTGCCGGATCCGGTCGGCGCCAAGAGCAGTGCGTTACGTCCTTCAGCGATGATTGGCCAACCGTCGCGCTGGATCGGCGTCGGTTCGCCGAGCCGAGCGCGAAACCATTCGCGCACAGGCGGAAGAAACAGATGCAGCGGATCGGATACGCTCATAATCCCAGGTCCGCCAACTTCGGCGGCTTCGACTTCTTGGCGAGTGCCGGCAGCCAACCGACAAGCCCATAGGCGGCGAAACAGATCAACACGGCGTCCAACGGCAGCCGCGGGCCCGACATCGCCTCGGCGTGGCTGAGGATGATCGGCAACGGCAGGAGGACCATCGCCAGTGCTGCGATCCGCGCCTGGCGCCGCCAGGCGTGGCTCCAGCGCCAACCGAGGAACGCCAGCACCAGCAGCAGGACGAAGGCTGCGTGCAGGATCAACTCGATTTGATCCACCAGCCAATCGGGGATCGCCGCCAGCGCCTCGGGATCTTTGACAACGCGGGCAAACTCACGCTGTCGAAGCCAGCGCTCGCCCAAAAAAAAGGTGAGCGTCGCCTCGATGCGCCGAACGAGCGTCGCTTTCGGGTGATCTTGGATTTCATCCCAGCAATCGTGCGCGAGCATCTGATAACGTTGCGTCTGGTCGGTTTCCGCCAACACCGCTTCAAGTCGTTCGTTGCCCAGCGCTTTGCGTAGCGTTCGCTCGTCCAGCTGCGAACCGTTCGCCAGGGGATTGTTGCCTATCCAAAGGTGCAGATAAAACGAATTGACGATTGGCACGGGTTGTCCGGTCACCTGGTAGTTGCGAATCGACCACGGCGCGACCGTGTTGATGAAGCCGAACAGCGTGAGGAAACAGGCGAACCAGCCGAACGAGAAACGTCGGCATTCCCATAGCAGCCAAACGATGGCGATGAGCGCGAAGGGCAGCATCGACGCACGGATCAACGTCAAACAGCCGAGCACGGCACCACAGAGAAACGCGGCGAACAACCCCCCGGTCTGGCTGGCACGCGCGCCAAGGGCCAGGGCGGCGACGAGGAAGAACGTCACCGCGGTGCCGTCGCTGAGCTCCGCCGCGTTGACGATAAAAAACGGATGCGCCGCCGCCAATGTGCCTGCGATGAGTCCCACGAGGTTGGAACGAAACGCTCGGCGGGAGAAATAGAAGCAGCCGATCGGCGTCAGGCCGCTAAGCACGCACTGCGCCCAGCGCATCAGATAATCGGGCGACTCGGCCCAGCTTGCGACCCAGCCAGAGACCCAGGGATAGCCCGGCGCGAGATGGGTCGTCAGTTCCTCTTCCTCGCCAAGCGGCGCCAGACAGCCGAACCAGGCGTGGTCTGTCATGTTGGCGACGACGTTGTCCTGCACGCTCGGCGACGTTTTGCCGAGAAATTCGGTGCGTTCCGGATGATGGCTGGCGCGACCGGAACCTTGCACTTCGATCGGCGTCTGTTTCCACCCGTTCTCGGTGCAGCGCGTGAGATAACCGACGCGCAATCCGAACGACAGACTGACGATCAACACCAACGGCAGAATCAACCACCAGCGGAAACGAGGCATCGGTATCATTGCGTTGCATCCTTGGCGTGAGACAGTTTTTTTGGAGCGAGGCGGAACGCGGACGTGGGGTCTATCATAGGCCACGTGAGGTGCAAGACACCACTTGTAGAAACTTAACCACGGATATCACGGAAAACACAGATAGGGGAAAGAACTTGCATTGTATTTCCCATCCGTGAGATCGGTGTTATCCGTGGTTGATTTTGGTTCTCGACAAGTGCTGTCGTGCGCCCCGCCGCGTGCAAGAGTTGGTTTGCCTCTTGCAGGAAAGGCCTGTTGCGGATAGGCTAAATATTCTAATTGCAGGCAGGAATTGCGCCAAATATAAGGAGACCATCATGGGTCGCAAACGGACGATGAACTATCGAGAACTGCGCGCCGATGCGGAGGAAGAGGAAACACGGACGGGGGACGAAGAAGAAGACGAGGATGATGACGACGACGATGACGACGACGAGGAAGAAGAAACTCCTGAAGCAGGCGAGGCCGAGGCCGAGCCTGAGGCCGAAGACGGCGAGGATGCTGAAGACGAAGATGGCGTACCGAAAAAGAAGAAAAAGAAAAAAGTCAAGGTTAAGGAAAAGGCTCCAGCGAAACCGAAACGCACTCGCACCGCGAAGGTGATACGCATGCGCGTCATCTGGGGCGTGTTCAATAATTCGCACCAGATGATCGCTTCGTACGACTATCCGAAAAAGGACGAGGCCGAGGCCCATGCCGCTCGCCTCGTGGCTGACAAGAAGACGACCCACTTCGTGCAGCCCATCAAGGAGCCGATCGAAGAGAAGAAGGAAAAGGAAAAGTAGCCTCTCCGATCCCGCGGCCCGAAAAAGGCCGCGGGATTTCGTACAGTAATCTCATCTCCCTATTTGCTTTCACAGTGGCATTCCGCTGACCTACCAGAAGAGCCGTTCTCATGGGCATCGAGATCACGCCTCGCGAATTCGTGAACTTGCTGGCGGACCATCATCCGGTACGACTGGTGGATGTACGTCAGGTCTGGGAGAACGAGTTGGCAAGGCTGCCTAATAGCTTGCTCGTTCCGCTGAATGAGCTTCCCAATCGACTTGCGGAAATCCCGAAAGATCCTGCCAGCCTGATTGTCGTCTACTGCCATCATGGCGTGCGCAGTCTGTCGGCTGCGAATTACCTGTCTCGCTTGGGGTTCACCAACGTGCGTTCCCTGGCAGGCGGCATCGACGCCTGGGCCTGCGAAATCGAACCAACTATCGCCCGCTACTGAGCCTTTGCCGCCAAACTCTGCCGCTTGTGCCGATTCTCCGGATTAACGCGAGTCTGCGGGTTTTTCTGAAGAATCGGCTGAATTCCATATCAATTCTCGACGATAAACAGAGTAGTCAATCGCCGAAGCTTTGGATTATCGATTTTCCGAGAGCCTGAGCGGCAGCCCAGGGCAAACTCGGATCCATCAACCTAAACCGATGTGCAGTCTGCCTTCCACGGGTGGGTTCGAAGCTGCTTCGAGCCGGGACCGTTGGGAGCAGCCGACTGGATAGCATGGGCATATTGGATCGGGTGGGGACCGAAGGAATGCTGCAAATACTGGAATGGAGTTAGCATGCTAGGGATAGCACAGCGGCTATTCGCTGCTCTCGCGCTGGGGTGTGCCTGGAGTATCCTGGCGTCGTCCCCGAGCGTTGCCCAGCAAACGGATCTGTCAGACCTAATCAAACGCCTGGATCGGTTAGAGCAGAATAATCTACAACTCGAAGCTCAAAACGATCAACTAAAAAAACAGATCGACGATTTGAAAACGCCGGCACCAATAACACTGCCGGCAGCGGCGCCTCCCGTGCAACCCGTCGCCGGCTATCCGAGTATTTTCACAACCGTTCAACCCGGCGCAGCGAGCATGCCGACGGAAAAGAAGAACGATCCAGAAAGATCGGCTGCGGAATCACCGCCGTTTCAAGTCGGCCAACCATTGAAGATGGAGGCGACCTGGCGCAACGCCATGTGGTTCGAGTCACCCGACAAGGCGGTGAGATGGACCGTCGGCGGCGTCGTGCAATACGACATGACGTACTTTAAGGCGCCCAGTGCGGCCTACATCAATTCAATCGGCACGTTCAATAACCGTGTGGATACGGGCTACAGTCTCCAGGACAGCAATTCGTTCCGTCGTGCGCGTCTTCGGTTCGCAGGCAATCTGTGGGAGCAGGTCGAGTTCGCGGCGCAGTACGAGTTCGCCCAGGCTCTCGATCTTCGCCGCCGTACGCTTGGCATCAGCCCGACGCCGACCTCCACGCCTTTCAACGACTACGACCCTGCCGAGGATGTCGGGTTCAACGAGGTCTACATCGGCCTGAACCAACTTCCGTTGCTCGGAACCATCCGCATCGGTCGCCACCGCGAGAGTTTGAACTTCGTGACGGCAACACCCAACACCAACCAGATCTGGCTGGAACGCGGCCTGCTGTTCGACGCCTTCAACGGCGATTTCAACTTTTCCAACGGCATCACCGTACAGAACACCTATTGGAATGATCGAATCTACACATGCCTCGGCTTTTTTCACGCCAACAACAACACCAACCGTGGCTTTTTCAGTGTTGGCGGCGGCGAATATGCCTACGACGGCCGTCTGACCGCGCTGCCGGTCTATGATGAAGATCGCCAGCTGTGGGTCCACGTCGGTGCCGATTACAGCTATCGCATGCCGCATCAAGATCGGTTGCGCTACCGCGCTCGGCCCATGATTCGCAGCGGCACGAGTTTCCAGACTCCGAATATACTCACCACCGGCGCGATCTTCACGAACGACGCCCAGCAGATCGCCAATCTGGAATTCGCGATGGCCTACGGCCGCTTCACCTTCGCCGCCGAAGGCACACGCAGCTGGGTGACGAACGCCTTCTCGGGCGCGGCACCGGGGACCGCTGGCGCCGTCAGCCGAGGGACCTATGCCGCGCAGGGCGGATACGTCGAGGCCCTCTGTTTCCTCACTGCGGACCATCGCAAATATGTAAAGGAGCGACCCGGATATGCGCGGGTGACGCCTGCCAGTACGTTCTACTTCATGGATACCGAGAAGATACGTCTGTTCAGCCGCGGCGCATGGGAAATCGGTGCCCGCTACGACTACGTCAATCTGTCTAATAACGGCATCGATGGCGGCGAGTCGAATGCGTACACAGCCTGTGTCAATTGGTATCTAAATGCCAACCTGCGCGTGCAGGCGAACTACTCGTGGATGGACCGCCATTTCGACGCGCCCAGCACGGTCGGGACCGATGGCCGGGTCGAAGGTGGATTCCACAGCTTCGGCCTGCGCTTCAACCTGGATTTCTGATTCATCCCCGAAGTGGCCCCACGGCACAAGCATAAGCCGCTCGTTGATTGCGCCGCGGGATGAGAGCAGGCCATAGCAACACGAGCCTATGCTACCTCACGTAGCGATGGCTGCGCGCCGAGCGTACTTTCGAGCAACGTGAGTAGGTCGCCGACCGTGACGAGGTTCGCCAATTCCTGTTGCGTCAAGCGGATGCGAAATTGCCGTTCTATTTGTGACACGATGCTGACGACATCAACCGAATCGAGGCCAAGATCGGCGCGCAGGTCCTTGTCATCGCTGACATCGGCGTAGGTTTCGCCCGTGTCTTCTTGCATCAGATGAATCAGCGTTTGACGAATGGTTTCACGGTCCTGCATGACGATCTCCAGTTTCCTAATGCGGCTATCAGCTATTCCACACGCGGGTGAGATTGACGTGTTTTCAGAGCCTGAGCGCCAGCGAAGGGCACACGCAGCCCTTCGCTGGCGCTCAGGCTCTGATCAGACAAATTCAACCGTGGGCAGTATAAAATGATTTACCTATGACTGACTCCTGACTCATCGCCGAACTCCGTTGAGTTGCACGATAATCTTGTGCCCGAATTCCGTCGATTCCTGGCGTACGAGGCGGTGATAGCGGTCGTACCAAACTTCCACGGGGCCGGTGTTCGTGGACACGACGAAGTGATAGCAATCGACGAAATCATTGCCAACTTTCAGCTTCTTCGCTCCGCTGTACTTCAATTCGCCCGTGAACTCCTTGCCCGTATCGACTTCGAGAATCGGAACCTTGGTGTTATGGAATCGGCTGTCGGCCAACTTCCAGAAGCTATTGGTCCAGACCTCGGGATTGACGACGCTCTCGCGATTGTTGACACGCACTCGCAACTGATTGTTATCGAGCGAGGCAACGACTTCCGTCTTTTTGTTGCTTTCCTGCGAAGTCGTTTTCATTGCGATCAGTCGGCCCTGCTTCCACCATTCTTGCGTTTCGACTTTCAATGTGAAATCGATAATGACCTGACGAAACTTGACATCAAGCGTCGCTGACATGTACGATGTGCCATCGCTTTTCTGCACGAGCAACATGCGCGACGTGCCAGCTTCTTTGCCATCGACGAAGACGGAGAAGTCGCGTTGTTCCGTATCGTCGGCGCGAATCGATAGCACCGGTACAAAAAACAGCAACATTGCAAAGACATATACCTTCGACGGGTGGATTTGTCGCCTTTCCGAGCCGCGACCGTCAGGGAGCGGCCGACAGCGAGCGCACGGTATCTTGTCGGCCGCTCCCTGACGGTCGCGGCTCGGAAAAGGTTCGATTCGTCCGAGAATACGACATTTCCAGCCGTGCGAAGCATAACGATCCAATCGGCATCCTGCCTTCGACATGACGGCACCTCAATGCAGCGGAATTCAGTGGCTTCTCTTGACACCGCGAGTCGAAAAATTATCCTTTGAATAGCGATTTCGCGCGAGTGTGATAATGTTAACATAACCCGGTGTGTTGAGCCAAGGCGAATTGGATTCGGATGAAACGATCAGGCCCCAGACCGCCCGGCTTCTGCAATTTTCCCCAAAACGGCCGGTCGGCGCTCGTTAGCGGGGCGCGCGACGGCGAAGCGCCCGGTCGCTTGCGTGTTATGAAGTTGCGCATTTTTCGCATCGACGGTGTAAATGCAAGATGCGCAACTTCAAGATTTGCTCGTCCCGCTATACCTTGCACGCGTGAGTTTGACGCATTTCCGAGCCGCGACCGTCAGAGAGCGCACGGTATCTTGTCGGCCGCTCCCTGACGGTCGCGGCTCGGAAATGTTTTTATCGATTCGGAAAAGCGACAATTTCTACCGTGCGAAGTATAACGAGCGCCATTTCTCGCTCGCACCATTACTCGCATTCACGCATATATCGCATGCTCTCCCGCGCGATCGTGATGGGGTCGGGCGTGTAATCGAACACCTCCACCGAGACCCAGCCGGTGTATCGCGCCTCCTTCAACGCTTCGAAGAGCGGCTTGAAATCGACAGCGCCGAAGCCCGGCCCGCGGCGATTGGCGTCATTGGCGTGGAAATGTCCAAGCCGAGAGGCGTGGGTGCGAATCAGGTCGGGGATCGCGATCGTCTCCGAACTCATCGCCTTAACGTCGAGATGCAGCACGAAGTTTGGATGCTTGAGTTGGTCGAGAATAACACACGCCTCCGCCGCCGTCTGAATGAAGTCGGCTTCGGTCGGCGCAAGCGGTTCGAGACACAAGCGGACGCCCGCATCGGCGACGCCATTCGCGGCGAGGCGGAACGTGTCGACCGCCCAGCCGATCGCCTGTTCGCGCGTGGCGCCTTCGGGGATGCGGCGCTGGGCGGGGGAGCCGAACACCATCAGATCGCCGCCCAGATCGCGGCAGGCCTTGGCGAGTTCGACGATATACTCGGCCGTGCGCTGTCGGATCGTCGGGTCTGGCGAGGTGACGTGAAACCCTTCGGTCTTGGCCAGCAGCCAATGCAGACCGATGATTTGCACGCCCGCCGACTCCGCCTCGGCACGCAGCTTCTCCCGCTGTACGAGCGTCACGTCGGTGATGCGCGGTGCCAGCGTGAACGGCGCGATCTCCAGCCCCGTGTAGCCCAATTCCGCGCAGGTTCGGCAAACCTTGGCGTGGTCCCAACCTTCAAACGTTTCGTTGCAAATCGCATATCGCATTTTTTATCTTTCGAATTATTGAATGTTTGTAGCTTCGTGAAATCCGAATCCGAAAAAGTGCCATGAAAAAAAGGCGCGACTATCTACGTTCGTATTTTCGAGTTTGAGTTTGTCTCGGATGTCGTGTTTCGATTTTCGGATTTCATCCCACTATTTAAGTTTGATCTTCACCGCATTACCGTCGGCTGGATACTGATAGAGCGTCAGGTCGACCGCGCCGAAGGCCGGCATCGCGTCGTAGAACGCGGCGGGGCTGGTCACCGGGCGATCGTTGCATCGCGTAATCACGTCGCCCGTTTTCAGGCCCGCGCGAGCGGCGGGCGAGTTCGGCTGCACTTCGCTGACCAACACACCCGCAGGCAGATGGAACCAGCGCGGCGGTTTTTGCACGACAAGGCTGGCGTAATCGACACGCATCCCGCGCAGCATGGGCCGACTGCCGGTGGACGAGTAGATACGCTCACCGGGGACGTATAACTTGCCAAGCGTAACCTCGGAGGCGATTTCTTGCCCGCCGCGAACGATCTGCAGGCGGACCTTGGTGCCGGCGAGTTGGGTGCCGATGACAACGAAGATATCGTCACTCGTGTTGATTGGCTTGCCGTTGACGGCGATAAGTACGTCGCGGTCCTTGAGTTTGCCATCGAGATCGGCGGGCGTGCCTTTGCCGACCTGGCTGAGCACGATGCCGCGTTGGTCGTTGCCTGGGCGTTCCTCGAAACCGACACCGAGAAATCCGTAATCGATCTCCTCGCCGCGTTTGAGAACGTCGATGATGCGCCGCATGCCCGAGTTGATCGGAATCGCAAACCCGCCAGGCGTTTCTCCACCCTGAATGGCGGCGAGCGCGGTGATCAGGCCAATCATTTCGCCCTGGAGATTGAGCAACGCGCCCCCGCTCGAACCGAGGTGTAAGCGTGCATCGGTTTGCAGCAGCGTGCTGTAATATTGCAACGGCTTGACGCGATCTTCTTCTTTGAAACCATGCATCACTCGGCGACGAATATTACTGAGGATGCCCAACGACGCGCTCGGCTGGCCATCGTGAAAGCCGGCGGCGTATGGATTCGCCAGCGTCACGATAAACTGCCCGCGCTGAGCCTGGTCGGCGTCGCCCAGCGGGATCGCCTTCAACGGCAGGATTTTCGCGTTCAACACTTTCAACACCGCCAGGTCGCTGCGCGGGTCGGCAGCGTGAATGTCGGCGTAGCTGCCTTTGCCACCCGGCAGGCGTACGAATATCTTCGTCGCATCCTGCACGACATGATAATTCGTGAGAATATACCCATTTCCGTCGATCACCACGCCGCTACCGAACGCTTGAGGCAGATGATTGGGATCGGCCAGGTCGAGTTTTTTTTGTAATAGGATGCGATCCTTTTCGGAGAGATCACCCAATCCTTTGAGCATGAAGGGATCGAACGTGCCGAGCTTCCCGGGGTAGTCCTTGTCACCGTTCTGTGCGACGCGCTGATAGGCATCGGATCGCGAAACGAGAATGCAGGCTATCGCCGCTTCGGATTGCTGGATCACCTTCTGTACGGTCTTCTCAACCTTGTCGACCTGCGGGTTCAGCTGCGCCCGCGCAGGAGGCGCGGTGCCGATCATTATCGCGAAAATTGCAATACGCCAGTGTTGCATCGAAATCCCTGCAGTTCTGTTAGCCGTTACCTGGACACTCTAGCGACGGGGAACTGTACCGTCGATTTCGCGTTCGGCTAACAACAAATGCCTCACCTTCTTTCTATTCGATCGCCCCCCCTCTTACCAAGGGAAATGCCAAAGTGAAGACGAATGGATACATTGGCAAGGACATCAATCTATCCCGATTTCAGAGGTTGCACTCATGGGGTTGCTCGCTGATTGGCAGATTCGCAAAGACATCAAGATCGAACCCTTCGCTGAGGAAGGGAAGCGGCCCGGCGTCGTCTCGTATGGCTTGACGAGCTACGGCTACGACGTCCGCGTGGGCCGAAAGTTCAAAGTCTTCACCAACCTGTATGGCGCAATCATCGATCCGAAGCAGTTTGCGGAAAACGCCTTCGTGCCGATCGAGGCCGACTCGTGCGTCATCCCGCCGAATAGCTTCGCGCTGGCGGAGACCGTGGAGTATTTTGAGATCCCGCGCGACGTGCTGGCGATCTGTCTAGGCAAATCTACGTATGCACGTTGCGGCATTATTGTGAACGTTACGCCGTTGGAACCGGAATGGCGTGGCAAGATCACGATCGAGATCAGCAACACGACCCCCCTGCCTGCCCGAATCTACGCCAACGAGGGCATCGCGCAGATTCTATTCTTTCGTGCCGAAGCGGTGTGTGAAAAGAGCTATGCGGATAAGAAGGGCAAATATCAGGATCAAACCGGTCTGACGTTGCCGTTCGTCGATGGCAAGGGTTGATTGCGAATCGCCGCGATGATCTCGTCCCGTTCGGCCATCGCGCCGACACCGATGTCGTCGCAGGCGAGCTTTTTCTCGATTGGCGCGACCAGTCGCAACGAGGTCCCGAGGTCCGCGGCGAGTTGGGCGAGTTGGCGCGCAGTCGCCGGGTGCTCCCACATCAGCGTGTTCATCGCCGGAGCGATAACGATCGGCCGAGTTCGATCCCAGGCCCGATAAACACATGTCAAGCAGTTGTCCGTAATCCCGAGTGCGAGTTTTGCTAGCGTGTTGGCGTCGCAGGGTGCGATGACGAACAGGTCGGCCCAGCGGCGCAGTTCGATGTGCAACACCGGATCGCCGCGCTGATAGCGAGTGTCGGGCCATTCGTCGGCGTCAAGCGTGATCAGGTTCTTGTCGCGCTCGCCTGTAGACGTGGAGGCGATGCTGGCGGGTTCGAAGAAGTAGCAAGCGGCCGTCGTCGCCACGATGCGCACCTCATGCCCGGCCGATTGCAGATCGTTGAACAGGTTCGGCGTATAGATCGCCGCCACTGAACCGGTCACTCCGAGTAGAACCTTAGCCATGGCGTGTTCTCGTTTCGATGGCGTTCAGCACCGCGCCGGGCAGTTCTGCGCGTGTGACTTTGCGGTAGCTGTCGCCGAAGCCGACATAAGCCCAGTCGGCGGCGCCCTCCAGAGTGTTGGCGACCATCCAGTCGGCTGTGGAGTGGCCTCGCGAGCGCTCGGCGATGCGTATGAGTTCCGCTTCGCTCACGCCGACTTCGAGTTTGAACTTCACCAGGATGCCTGCAAAACTCCACTCCGAGCGAATCTTGTCGATCAGTTTGGGAGCGCGCACGAGCCGCAGCCAAAGCTCGGGTTCCTCGCTTTTGATTTTGCCGGCGGCGCGATCGATCATCGCCGGCTCAGCGTCGTTCGATCGCCAAATTCCCGCGTCGAACGTCGTGCCTGGGGTCGGTGCAAAGATGCCGGCGGAATGATAATCGCTGACGGCGGCACAATGCACGATCGCGTCGATTCGTGAACCAGCAATGCCTGTCGCCATTCGTTCCGCGAGATCGTCAAAGGTGCAGTAGGGCAGACACCGCCAGCGCCCGGCATCAAACGACTCGCCGGCAAGCACCTCGGGATGCGATGTCACGAGCGTAACGTCATGCCCACGTCGATAGGCTTCGAGAGCAATGCTCGCGCCGGTGCGGCCGGTGAAGATGTTCGTGATGCAGCGCACGCGATCGATCGGCGTTTGCGTGTTCCCTGCGGTGATGAATAGCTCCATATGCGATCTCGCGAGGCGTTTTCGTTGACTTTATCCTAATAAAAATACTGTTGACTAGCGTCGAGAAATCGCGCATCATATAAAAAACCTTCTTCGCATTTTTGGTGTCAACATGATTATACGATCGGGCCGTTCACGCCTCGGATTTACGCTTATCGAGCTTTTGGTCGTCATCGCGATCATTGCGATCTTGATTGCCTTGCTTGTACCGTCGGTGCAAAAGGTGCGTGAGGCGGCGGCGCGAACGCAGTGCTCCAACAATCTCAAGCAGCTTGCCCTGGCCGTTCTGACGTACGAGAGCGCCAACAAGCGCCTGCCGCCCGCCGGGCGAGGTTATGGCTGGTGTCGATCGTCCGCCGCCTATCCGGGGTAGGCGTCACTTTAGTTGGTAGAGCGCCTGTTCAGGTGCGTGTCCAAAACGCATCCCACTGATTGCTTTCGCTGCGGAACATGGCACGTAGATGACACATCTCATCCGTGCCTTCTTCGCTCCAACGCATGCCGGCGAGCTTGAG
>CAMAUE010000086.1 GCA_945861245.1 Singulisphaera sp. GP187 | reverse complement strand
TGGCGGAGAGCGTGTCGTTGCCGGCGCCGCCCATGATGTTGATGGTCATCGTGCCGTCGAGCTCGCCCCTCTGGGTCAGGCTCAGGGTATCGTTGCCGTGACGACCGAACATATTCACGTTGACCACGCCGCGGGAATCGGGAACATCGCCGTCGAGATTGACGCTGAAGATGTCGTTGCCGCCTAGGAAACGGAACCTTTGGGAACCAGTGGGGCGATTGAGAATTTCGGTAAAAGCCGGGGCGTCGTCCAGTTTGATGTCCAGGCGAGCGTTGTCGCACAGTGTGCCCCTCTGGTTCACAGTCGCAACGTCATCGCCGATGCCGAGATTGATATCCACAACGGCAGCGGCGTCTTCATCAATCGCGCCGAGGTTGACGAGGACGTTATCGACCTTGGAACCAGGTAGCTGATTGAAGTTAATTGGCCCGACCGAGCCGAGCGAGCGGATGAGGATGGTGACAGGCGCCTCGATGGTGGCCTGGCCGCCCTGGCCGTTGTTTTGCAGATCGACGGTCGCGATGTTTGTGCCATTGCCCAGGTCAATTCCAACCATCTTGGCGAACCTGAAGTTGGAGCCGCCGTCGAGACGGTAGACGACGGTATCGTTGCCGTTGGTGGCGGCGGGGGGAATGCCGTTGACGGTAGGGCCGTCGAGGGCAACCGTGATCGTCGTAATCTCGCTGCTGGACCTGGACAGGATTTCCTGCCCGCTGCTGATGACTCTGATCGTGTTGGCGTTGTCGTTCTGCAGGATCTGCACGTTGTTGGCCGCGCTGTCTCCGACGACAAATAAAACACCGGGATTGCTGGCGAGGGTGAAGGCGCTCACGGTCGGCACTTCACGGGATTCGAGGGCTTCCACGCTGGGACGGAACGAACGTTTGATGCTGCGGGTGGTCTTCATCGAAGTCTCCTTGGGTATTGGCCTTTTAGGCCGGTTGGATTCCGTTTGAACAAGAGTAGAACAATGCACGAGTCGTGCCAAAGCAGGCGACCCCTTCTATGCCAGCGACGCAAATGTTTACTGGATAGGTACTTATAGTTTTATCAGCCGGCGTAGCTCCGGGAGTCGGCTCCACGGAATCCGTATCTAATTGATATTTGTGTCTCGTTTGGGAGACGAATCACGCGAACGCCAGCGGTCGCGTGGCGATCGATCGAATTCAGGCGCTTTAGGCTACTGGTGCGAAAAGGCAGAGCAGACAGGGTCGTGAGGACGTTGGTCCTGGGAAAACTGTCCATCTGAGGAAGTCCCGGCGGGACGACAGAATAGTGAATCGAGTGCTGTTCGCACTGAAACAGACTCTAACGAAGCGTCAAGAATGTTTGCAGCGCCCGTGCCAGGTCGCGCCCGAGTGCCCGAGCGCTTTCGTCGGTAACGGCTTTGCCGTTGGCGAAGTGGAACGTCAAGGTGCGTCCCTCACCGCCGCGCACGCGGAAATGCCATTAGAACCAGTCGCCGGCGGTGTCGCGCAGATCCTGGTGAAGGTAGACGTCGTTTCCCTTGATGTTGTCGACGACGATGTTACCGCCGGGGAATTCGGCGTCAATTTGCAGCTTCGGTTCGCCAGCGACGCAACGACTTGACAGCAGAACCGCGACCAACACGGCGGAAAGAACTCTCATTTCGGCTTCTTTTTTAGGCCGGGATTTATCCTGGTCCAATCGGGGCGCGATACTGTCATTTCAGCACGTTCAAATAATCTCGGAAGGCGGCTGCCGGATCGTAGCCGGCGCCGGTGTGCAGCATTGCACCGAAGCGTAGGCGGAGTGCTTCGCTGGGCGCTAAGGTGACGGTGCTTTTGCCGCCCTGGCGCATGGCGGCGCGGCCGAAGGGGTTGGCGACGAAGACGCCGTAGTCGCGGTTGTGCCACCAGCTTTCGCGAAAGTTGGCGGGAGCGGGCATGAGCGTGATGCCGGCCTGTTTGCCGTCTACGATGCCGGAGTAATCGCACCAGGCCGCTGACTTGCCCCAAGTCGCCTGGGCCGTTTTTTGGCCGTGACTGTTGAGTATCTGGCCGCCCTTCTTCTCCGTGAAACCGGTGGCGACGCGGGCGCCGAAACCCATTTCTTCCTGATCGCCGAAAGTGAACGCGGTCTCGCCGGCCTTGAATGTCGCATCCCATACGAGCAACCAACCGCCGGGCCGAGCCAACAGCGTGTAGCGATTCGTGAGCGTCGCCAGCGTTTTGTCGCCGGCGCGCAGTCGGCATTCCTGGACGAAACGCAGTTCGTCGTTCTTGACGGTCGGCGGCTCCGGGAAGCTCACGTGTTCGATACGGCCCTTGTTGCGCCAAAAATCGGCGCCGCTAATGTCGCCGAAGCCGAGCCATATGCCGGGATGCATGGTGTCGTGATCGGTGGCATCCTTGCCCGGGCGCGGAGGATGATGGCGCGTGACCTGAAGTCCCCCGGGTCCATGGACATTCGCGAAATAGGGACGCAGGATCTTTTCGTCCTGGAACACGAAATCCGCGACAGCTTTCCCGGAGTGGGTAATCGTGAGACGATCCTTCTTTTGTTCGATGGCGAATCCCTTGGCCCCCTTGGTGGACTGGTTGAAGTTAACCGGCGGATCGACTTTGACGAGCGGATCGGCCTTCACAGGGGGAACAATCTTTTTGGACGTGGAATCAATCGCCTTCTGCGTCAGCAGGAAGGCCGTGAGATCGGCGAGGTGTTGGGATTGGAGGATCAAGGCAAACGACGGCATCGCCGAGATATTTGAGGTCGTGCGCGAATCGATCTTGTCCTTGTCGAGAGTAAGCCGTTCGCCATTCGCGAGGCCCAGAGTCAGCGTGAGGCCGCTTTCCTCGAGTAGGATGCCGTTGTGGACGATGCCCGCCTTGGTTTCGACGACCTGGAGCTTGAAGCCCTCGCTTATGGAGGCGTCCGGTGCCAACATCGACTCGACGATGTGTCGAGGTGTGGCGCGATGGCCGATGGAGCTGAGGTCGGGAGCGAAGACATTGCCGCGCTGGCCAAGGCGATGGCAATTGACGCAGCCGGCGCTGCCCCGATGGAAGAGGACCGCGCCCCGATCCGCATTCCCCTTGGGCAGGAGATCGAGCGTGTGGTCAACGGTGACGGGAGCGGTAGGTTTGAGCAGCGGCAGCGGTTCGAGGATGACGATGTAGTTGCTTTTGCCGCCGCCTTTGCCGTCGTCGGTGTTTCCGCCCAGTTGCACCGGGCCTGAGGGAAAGTCGCGTGTGTAGAGTTGAAAGGTCCAGTGATCCGCCTTCACTTGCTGATCGCTGAGGCGATAGCTGTCGCGCAACCAGGCGGGCACGCCGGTCTGGCGCGTGTCAAGGGCAACGTGAACGCGGATCGGCAGCAGCGTCTCGAAGGAAAGCCAGGCGTCGCCGCGCGAGCCGTCGTCCGCGTTGGCCGTCTGCAGGAAGTCGGCGCCTTGCAATCCCAGCGGAACTTTGAGCAGGGTGTAGTCGCGATCCGTGTACGGCTTCACGCCAGGCTCCAGTCCACCGAGGATAAGCTCATAACGTCCCTGGCTGCGCGTCTTGATGTTCTTCATGAGCGAAATGCCCGCCGTCCTGATGATGTTCTCTTTCGCCTTTGGCTGACTCTTAGCGATGGAGGGTTTGCCCAGGACGAGCGCGACCACCTCCTGCACTCCCGCGTCGCTGTCTTTGCTGAGTGGAGTCACTTCTTCCCGCTTAAGTGCGCGCACCTCAAGTAATGCGAGCAACGCCCCACGCCGCACGCCGCCACGGGAATCGCCGAGCAGCTTTTGCAGTTCTGTGGTACTTTGCAACTCGCGCAATGCTTGCCACGCGGCATAGAAGGTGACGCGGTCGGTTTCCTCGGCGAGCAGCTTCAGCACCTCGGGGCCGGTCTGCTTCTGACGTGCCTGACGGATCGCTTGCACCGCCGCGAAACGCACGCGCGGCTCTTTACTCTTCAGCAGTGATACGACCTCATCGGGCAGCTTGGTCACGCGCCCGAACTCGCGGACTCGATGCGCCAGGATGCGCACGGCCTGAAGGCGCAGGTTCAGACTGGTCGACGAATCACCGCCAATCGCTCGCGTGAAGAAGTCGGCGATCTCCGTATCTTCGGATGCTATTCGGCCCAACGTCCAGGCGGTCCATGTCTCCTGAGCCTGTGTCAATTTCCCAGACCGCAAGGCAGCGAACAGATCCTTCTTGACGGCGCCGCCGCGGCGGACGAGTTCATCCTGCGCGTCGATGCGCCAGACAGGAAGGGGGCCGGCGAAATCGTCGATCAACTCCATCACCGTCCATTTCGCCAGCGGCCTGGTACGCTTCGGCGTGTTCCACTGGGCCGCTGGGGCCTTGCTCCACGCGATCCGATAGACGCGCCCTTCGCTGGTGAACTCGCCTTTGCTGCTAATGTTCGCGCCGTAACCGCCGCCCCAGCTCATGGTCCACAGGGCGCCGTCGGGGCCGACTTCGATGTCGGTCGGGTTGTAGAGCGCGTTGCCCCTTTTCACGAAAGGCTCCCAGTCGCCTCCCGTAGGCTGCATCAGGGCGCCTTCCCATGTTGGCCGCCAGACGAAGGTCGTCCTGCGGAGATAGTCGTTGATGAAGAATACGCCGCGAAACTCGGGCGGGAACTGTGGCGAATCGCCAAAGATGATGCCGGTGCCGGAGCCTTCGAAAAGCGGGTGGCTCACCGGCGCGGTCGGCAGATGGGGTTGATCGGACCAGTGCGAGTTCCACGGATGGTTCCAGCCGAAGTGGGCACCGAAGAAGGGCATGAAAACGCGATCGCCGCCGACCTGATCGTTGTCGGTGCCGAGCCAGTTGAAGCCGCTGTCGAAGGTGATGTCCCAGGGATTACGAAAGCCGCGGGCGACGATTTCGAGGTTCTTCCCGCCGTCGTCGCAGCGCAACACGCCTCCTTCGCGGCCCCAATCGTCGTTGGGGTCTTGATAGGCGTGCTTGTATTCGCCTTTGCGATACGTGATCGGTTCGGGAAAGTCGGGCGAACCGGGCGGTGCTTTGACTCCCGTCAGATCGCGCATCGCCTTGGGCGCGACTCGGCCCGGCAACGACAGCCCCTTCGAGTTCCCTTTGCTCATGTAGAGCTTGCCATCGGGTGCCCAGTTGAGACCATGCAAGCCGTGTTCGAGATTGCCAAGGTCCGTATAGACACGCACGTATTCATCGGCCTCGTCGTCGCCGTCGAGATCGCGGACGATGGTCAGGTCGGGAGAATTCGCCACCCACAAGTCGCGGCCATGCCAGGCGAGTCCCTGAATGCAATTGAAGCCGGTTGCGAAGACCCTCACCTTGTCGGCCACGCCGTCGCCGTCCGTGTCGAGCAGGATCACGACGCTATCGCCTGGCGTACCGGGTTTCGGCATGCGAAACTGCGGTCCCATGCCGACGAACAACCGCCCCTTGGCGTCAAACGCCATCGAACACGGCTGCCGAACCAGCGGTTCGCGGGCAAACAGCGTTGCCACGAATCCGGTCGGCACCTCAGGCAAATCCTTGCCCGCCTTGGCAGGGCCTCCAGCGCAAGCCTCCGACACAGCGAACAGTAAGATAGTCGAGACCATCGCGTATGATTTTGTGAACATGGTGGTAATTCTAGGCCTCGGTCACGTGGAACGGCGAAGCAAAAACTCGATTACTGTCGATGACACGTTAAGCAAGCAACCAGCCGATCCAACGGGCGTCCCTTTTGTGGCACGACACTCCGCGTCACACCACATTCCATTTGATCCTACAACGCCTTGATTTGGATGATCAAGTACGCTAGACTGATTTCTATTGGAATCTTGCCATCCCGCCGAAGCGACCAAGCCTCAAGAAACCTTCGTTGACGTTCTGATCACAACACGCATGCAGACGATTCGGAGTGCGCCAATGACCATAGTCAGTAGGCACGTCCTTTCCATCGCGGCGATCCTGTTTGTCGGCTCGGCAGCCTTCGCTCAGGATAAAAGCTTGCGCAATCGCATCGACGAGCACATCACCAAGGGCTGGGCGGAGCAAAAAATCACGCCAGCCAAGGCGAGCAATGACGCTAACTTTCTGCGCCGCGTTTACCTCGACCTGATCGGGACTATTCCCAGCTACGAGGAAACCAAGTCATTCCTGGCCGACACGAATGTCGACAAGCGGCCCAAGCTGATCGATCGGCTTCTCGACGATCCGCGTTATGCCGATCAGCAGGCGGATATCTGGCAGAACGTACTGATTAGCCGCACGCCGCTCAACCCCGAGGCATCGCGTTCGCGGAGCGGGTTTCAGAAATGGCTGCATGGGAAGTTCGCGAGCAACGAGCCGTTGGATCGCTGGGTGAAAGAAGTGTTGCTTGCCGAGGGAAACAGTCAGGATCAGGGGCCGCCGCTTTTCTACGCCCAGTTCCGTGCCCTGCCCGAAGAGACTGCGGTCGCCGTCACTCGCATATTTCTCGGGACGCAGCTTGCTTGTGCGCAATGCCATGATCATCCTTCTGACAACTGGACGCAGCGCGATTTCTACGGCATGGCGGCCTTCTTCGCCCGGCTGGTGATGATCGACGCCGGCGGCGGCATGAACAACAAAAAGTTCGTGATCGGCGAGCGCCGCACCGGCGAGGTTCTGTTCACCGGCCCCGCCATCGAGCAGAAGCCCGGTCAGAAAGGCGAACCGGTATATGCGAAATTTCTCGGCGGCAAAGCGCTAATCGAGCCTCCGGTGCCGAAGGGCTTTCAAGAAGAAAAGAAGGGCACGCCGAAGTCACTGCCGAAACCCGATTTCTCGCGTAAGGAAAAGCTCGCCGAATGGCTAGCCGCGGCCGACAACCCGTACTTCGCCAGGGCGATGGCCAATCGCTTGTGGGGCCAATTCCTACGCCGCGGCATCGTCCACCCCGTCGACAATCTGAGCGAGAAGAACCAGGCCAGCCACGCGGAATTGCTCGACCTCCTGGCAAAAGAGTTCGTCGCACATAAGTTCGACATCAAGTGGCTCGTCCGCGAACTGATGAACAGTAAGACGTATCAGCTCTCTTCCATCGGCAGCGAAAAGGAGCCGCTCGCCTTCGAGCAAATGCCGCTGCGACCCTTGCGTGAAATCGAAATGATCAACGCCCTGCGTGTGGCCGGGGACTGGGGTAGCGACAGCTTGCCTGCGTCGCTGGATAATCAAATGCGTCGCGTTTTTGGCGATGCCGTCGATGGTCGCGGCGAATTCCAGGCGAGCCTGACGGAACGCCTGTTCGTGAACAACAGCCAGCTCTTTCGCTCAGCGATCACCAAAAAGCAAGGCGGGCTCTGGCATCGCATCCATTTCGCGAAGGAGCCCGTTTCCCAGCGCGTGGATCAAGTGTTCCTGTCGGTGCTGAACCGAATACCCGACGCCGATGAACGCACGCGTTTTGCGGCACATCTATCCAAGGGCAGCATCGCGGCTAGCGATACGACGGTCGAGGAAGCGATCTGGGCTTTGTTGGCGAGTGCGGAGTTCCGCTTCAATCGTTGATTGTTCTCAACGAGCCGAAAGCGTCAGCGACGATAAACTCCGGAAAACCCGTCGCTCACCCGTCCGGCTCGCAAAGGAGAAGAAGTTATGACACATGCTTCCGAACATCTTGGACGGCGATCCCTCTTGAAGAGCGCCCTGGTTGGCGCCGGCGGGCTGGTCCTACCCAACTGGGGCGGACTGTTCAACTCGCAGACGATTGCTGCCCAGGCACAGCGTCAAGGCAAGCGCTGTATCCTGTTGTGGATGGCGGGAGGCGCCAGCCACCTGGAAACCTTCGACATGAAATCGGGCCGCCCCAACAATGGCGTGTTCCGCCCAATTTCGAGCCGCGTGCCAGGAACGCAGGTATGCGAATACCTGCCGAACATCGCCCAGCTCACCGACAAGCTCGCGATCATCCGCAGCATGTCCACGAATGACCCTGGCCACTCGACCGGCACCTATCGCATGCACACGGGCTATCGGCAGGAGACCTTCGTCCGCCATCCCGAAATCGGCGCCATGGTCGCGAAGTACAACGGCAGCGACGCCCTGAACTTGCCAAGCTTCATCCAACTCGGCATCGGCGGCGGCGAGTCAAGCCCGTTCGCGGGCAGCGGCTTTCTTGGCCCCGCCTTTCAACCGTTCCGCCTCGGCCGAACCGGCTCCGCGCCCGAAAACACGACGCCTTACGCCACAGCCGAGAGCGATCAGCGGCGCAACGATCTTCTCGGCAGCCTGGATCAACGCTTCGGTGAACAGACCGCGTCGCCGTCGGTCGCCGCCTTGCGTGCTGCTCACGACCGATCGCGCCGTTTGCTCGCGTCGCGCGGCGTCTTCGATGTGTCAGCCGAATGGACCCGCCAACGTGATCGCTACGGCGACACCGATTTTGGCCGCAACTGCCTGGTCGCGCGTCGGCTCGTCGAGCAAGGAGTGCCGTTTGTCGAGGTCGAGCAGCAGAATTACGACAGCCATTCCGACAACTTCGAATGGCACAAGGCACTATTGCCGACGCTCGACAAGGGCTGGTCCGGGTTGCTGCGTGATCTGGACGAGCGCGGCCTGCTGCAGAACACACTGGTGGTCTGGATGGGCGAATTCGGCCGGACGCCCGGCATCAACAATCGCGCCGGCCGCGATCACTATGCCCGCGCTTGGAGCGTGGTGCTGGCAGGCGGCGGCGTTCGCGGCGGCATCACCTATGGCTCGACCGACCAGGACGGTGCCATCGTCCGCGAGAACCCCGTCAACGAGGGCGATCTGTTCGCAACGATCTACACCACCCTGGGCATTAATCCGCGCGCACGCCATTTCGTCGGCACACGTCCGATCTGGGCCACACCCGAAGGGGCGCGGCCGGTGCGAGCGATTCTGGTGTGATATTAACGAGCCAGAAGCGTGAGCGACGGTCTTGCATGAAAATCCGTCGCTAACGCTTCCGGTTCGTTGCGTAAGCGTGAGGAATCCCATGCTCATACGTACTCTGGGCCTATTCTTGCTTTTTGCGATCGCCGTTCCGGTCTCAGCGCAGGAAAAAGGCATCCCCGCCGCCTGGTCGATCACGTGGGATGAAGACTGGGTGACAGCGATCACATTCGTCGGCAAGAGCCAGCGCATCATCGCCGGCAACAAGCAGGGACGCATCGTCGCCTGGGACCTGCCCGAAAAAGCCGGCGATCCGTTGCCTTCTCCCGTCCGCCGATTCGACGGGCATACCAATCAAATCACCGCACTGGCCGTCACTGCCGATGGGCGATGGCTGGTCAGCACCAGCTACGATCATACGGTCCGCCTGTGGGATCTGCAGGCGCCGGCGAAGACCAAGGGGACCGTGCTGCTTCGGACGGGCAGCAAGAAAAAAGAAAAAGGCGACGAGATGCCTGTGGACGTTCAGGACGCAGACAAGGTCCTGAACGCTCATGCCGAATGGGTGCGCAGCCTGTCGCTCTCCCCGGACGGCAAACTCCTGCTCACCGGCGACGACAAAGGCATCGTCATACTTTGGCAGCTCCCTGAAGGGCGTGAATTGAAGCGCATCACTTCGCAGGGCTGGCTCAAAGCAGTGGCCCTCGCGCCTGACGGCAAGCAAGCGTTAACATGCGCCTCCTCAGTGCGCTACGCCACTTTCCCGAATTCGCTCCACATCTGGGATCTTGCGACCGGCAAGCTGGCGCTCAATCTGGGAGAGACGCTGACGGGCAAGAAGAAAGGCAGCGAAGCCATGGGCGTTGCCGCCGCCTGTTATTCACCCGATGGCAAGACGATCGCTCTTGCCCAAGGCGCCGGCGAAATCGAAGGCGGCATCGGCAAGGTGTTCCTCGTCGACGCGGCCAGCGGCAAGAAGCTCCAGGAAATCACTGCCCATCAGAGCGGCGTCGTTGCTCTGGCATTCTCTCCCGATGGCCAACACATCGCATCGGCAGGCCGCGATACGCTCGTCAAACTGTGGAAGGTCGCCGACGGGAAGTCGGTTGCGGTCCTCGGGAAGTCGCGTGGCGGTCAGTTCCGCGACTGGATCCACGCCGTCGCCTTCAGTGCCGACGGTGCCTGGCTCGCCGCCGGCGACATGGCCGGCTTCGTGCACGTTTTTTCGCTCAAGAAGTGATCGACACTCAACGACTCTCCCGTCCAGTCACGGCAACTCACCCACGAGAAAACCCATGTGGCGCTCACTCCTTACGGCTTTGATGATCGTCACGCCAAATTTCGGTCTTGCGATGGAACCGGAGGTGCGCGATGTCCGCGCCGTGCATCGGTATGGCCAAACCTTCGTCACCTGGAGCGACGTCGCTGCCGGCGAAAGCGGCGCCAAGATTCGCTACAGCCTCTACCGTTTCGATCGGCCCATCACGGCCCAGAATCTGAAACAGGCCGAGCTCTGCTATGACGGCATTCTCAACAACTCCGCGCGACTCTTCGGGACGGCGTTTAACCTGAAGGACCGCCTTGATCCCAAGAAACCGTACAGCGTGATCAACGAAGGCGGCAAGCCGCTGCCGCCCTGGAGCGGGTTGGCGGTCCATACGGTTCGTAAGGAGGGCAAAGCGTACTATGCCGTGCTGGCCACCGACGAAAAACACAGCCTCTTGAGCCGGATTGTGGCCGGAGCGAATGCAACGATCGAACCGATCGAAGAAAAGGCGGCTGCGGTTCAACCGATCAAGCTCCACGATTCCAAGTCGCGCGGCATATACTCGCCGCAAACATCCATCACCGGCCAAAAAGGCCTGCCGCTGCGTGTGGATCTGCATGGTAGCCAAGGTCAGGGAGGCGGCGCAGGCGATTACGGCGACTATTACCTCTATTTCGCTGGGCCGAACATGGGATACCGCGACGGCCTGCCCGGAGTTTTCTCGGTCGAAGAACGACGTGACAAGGCCGGCAATTACTTGCTCCTGCGAGTTCGCGAAGCCATCGAGCATCCCAGCGGCACACGGGCGATGGAGACCTTCTGGTTCGGCTATCTTTGTGTGCCCCAGCATGCGTCGCATACGGAGCCACGGGCCTATCCGTTCACGGAACGCCGTCAGGAGTGGATCATCGATTGGGTGATCCAGAAATACGCCGCTGACCCCGAGCGCATCACTGTCGGCGGCGGTTCGATGGGTGCCTGGGGCTCGACGACCTATGCCTTGCGTCGTCCAGAGCGGTTCGCGGCTATCTTTCCCAACCGCCCCAGGACGCAGCAGCGTGGGCTGCCGAGCCTGATCGGAATGCCCGCCAAGGGAAAGGATGTATTGATGGACGACGGCAAGACCGACTACTTCGCGCGAATGGACATGGTGAAGTTCGCACGTGAGCATCGCGCAGACTTGTCCTTCTTCGGCTGGTGTTGTGGCCGACGCGACGGATTTGCGACCTGGAAGGAACAGATAGACATGGTCAAAGCGATGAGCGAATCCCGGCAAGGCTTCGCGTTCGCCTGGAACGACGGCGATCACAGTTCCGGCGCCCAACCGATGGCCAGAATCACTAAATATTATCCGCCGGAAAAGTTCGCTCGCAAACAAAGCTATCCCGCGTTCAGCAACAGTTCCATCGACCAGAAGCTCGGCAGCGGCGACCCAAAGGACGGCGACCTTGAAGGAGGCATCAATCTCGGTTTTGTGTGGCACGATGTCGTTGACAAAGAACGTCGCTGGTCCGTTCGCCTCTCGAATGATCTCGCCAAGGCAGCGATGACCGTGGACGTGCCGCCGCGCCGATGCCAGCAGTTTCGCCCGCCTGCCGGTAGCGAAGTCTCGTGGACCACGTCGACCGGTCTATCGGGAATGGCAGTTGTCGATGCAGGCGGGCTTGCGACGATTCCGCGCGTCCCGCTGCGGTCGGATGCGGAGATTGTGTTGACAATTACGCGCTAGTGGTCCGACCAGCTTGATTTGACAGGTCCGTGGGGCCAGGCTTTCCAGCCTCGGCCAGGATGTGGAAATCCTGGCCCCACGGACCTGCCAACTCTGCCTTTTCGCACCACTAGGCCGGCCCCAAGTATACATGCTACACGGAGACATCATGAAGCTGCACTGACTGGTCTCGTCCGCGTCATCGCAGCCCGACTGGTGTCTGGAAAGGCCGTCTCGCCAACGAAGCTTTCGTCTCATCGCTCCGGCTCATAGAGCAACAGATCATCGATGATCAACTCGGCGCCGCGCGGCAGCAAGAACTGGATCGCATCCACCCGGTCCCCCTTGCCAAGACCCGACGAGTCCGTGCTGGGGAAATCCAGCACCGTCTCGGCCCAACGGTCGTTCGCCAGGCTCTTGGCGTTCACGGCCAGGCTTTTCTTGGTCTTGCCATGGACGAGAGCGACGCGCATCGCATCGGCTCCGGTCAGGCGGTAGCGGAAGAAGAGCTGCGTCTTGCTTCCCAGTTCGCGGTCGCCGCGCAGATTCAATTCAATCCACGGTGCTTTCAGGGCCGGGTTGTCCACCGATTTGGCCCCGTGCCAGAAATGTCCTTTCTTGGGCACGATCTCGAAAGTCCCCGGCCATTCCTTGCCCTGCTTGCCGGAATCGAACCAACCGGTGAACAGGAAGCGTTTCGGGAAGAGGCGTTTTTCGTCGGCGTTCGCCTCGTCATAAAGGGCGATGTCGTCGATAATCAATTCAGCGCGCGGATCGGCGTAGAACTGGATGTCGTCGATGCGCTCGCCTTCCGAGAGCGCGCCGCCGCTGCCGTCGGTGCGACGTGCGACAGTCATGTCAACGGTCGCGTCCTGCCATGAACCCTGGGGCAGGTTGCTCAACATCAGGTAGCGATGGTAGCCTTTGCTCAGGCTGTAGATCTGCACTTTCAGTTTGTCCGTGCCTTTCAGAAAGTAGCGAAAACTCAAACGCGGATTCTTGCCCATCGGCGGGCCTGGCACGGGGTTGAAGATGACCGCGGAATACATCCGTTTCTGGTCGCCCATTTGGCCGTCGAAATCTTGCGTAAGCACGGCTCGGTTGGCGCGTTTGCTGCCGGGCGGCACATTGACCGCTTCCGCCTTGCCGCTCAACCACCAGCGTTTCTCACTGTCGGTCTCGTAGTCTTCAATGACGTGAACGCGATTCGGCATGCCCTTGCGCGGGACAATGTTTGCGCTGTCCTTCAGTACAATCTCCGGCTGCTCTTCCTTCACGGCGACGAAGCGATCGATGAACCACTTCAGATATTCGTCGCTCTGAATTGAACTCGCCACGCGGGCATTGGGTTTGCCTTTACCGATGCGAGTGAAGCCTTTGTCGTCCACTTCCAGGTGGAGATCCTCCATTTTGCAAAATCGTTCGGTGACGCAAAGAGTGACCGCGACCGGATCGAACAGGATCGGCGCCGACTTCTGGTCCCACAGCTGGTACAGGGCCTGCACGTGGTAGTTCAGGTGCGTGCCGGCTCCGAAGATGCGCCGCAAGCCAGGCTCCTCCAGCTTTAGCATCGTCGTGGCGTCGAGCGGCGCGACGACCAGAGGAAGTCCCGCGTTGAACACGATCTGGGCCGCCTTGGCGTCGGCGCGAATATTGAACTCGGGGCTGATCGGCGGCTTGTTGTTGTAACCGACACGTACCGAGCCGCCCATGATGACAAGACGCTTGATCCAAGGCTTGCAGTCGGGATGTTCGGTCAAGAGCTGAGCGATATTGCTCAAGGGACCGACGGCGACCAACGTGATCTCGCCCGGTTTGGCCTTGAGTTGTTGGTAGATGAACTCGACGCCTGATTCCTTCACCGGCTTGGAAGCCCGAAAAGCCGGCGGCTGGCGGATGTACTGCTCTTGCACGCCGCGCAGCGCTTGCGGCGGCTGTTCGGCCTTCCCGATCGCGACGGGAATGTCACGACGACCGGCCGCGGCCAGCATGCGACAAACCATGAGGGCCCTCGCTTGCGTATCGCCGCTGACCGTGGTAAACCCGCGCAGATCCAACTCCGGGCAAAGCAATGCCAGGGCGACGGCGAAGGTGTCATCGATGTCGGTGCCGATGTCGCAGTCGAGGATGATCGGCACCTTCGCCGGTGGCTTGTCTTGCGCAAGGCAGCGCGAATCGGCTTGTAGCAGCCAGCCGCTCAGTACCGCCAGCCCGAGGATCACCGTGGTAATCTTCATGGAATTCACTCCAGTTGCGTACGCACTTTGCCGTGTACTTCCAGTCGAGTTTATTGCATTTCAACCTATTTGGCTCGTATGGCGACAGCGAGTTTGCTAGGGACTTTTCCTCGCCAGCGCCCGCACGAACGCCAGAGCTTGTGGGTTGTCGCCGTGGACGCAGAGGCTGCGGATGCCGTGTTCTCGCGTCAGGCGGTCAGCCTGGGCGAGGGCCTCGGCGACATCGTGCACGAATGCATCGGGCTGGGTGCGTGAAACCAGCGTGCCATCCGGGCGGTAACGGCGGTCGGCGAAACCCTCGGCGATGAACTCGATTCGACCTCGGCACAGCGTCTCCACCAGCGAACCGGGTTGGCCCATCAACGGCAATTGCAACAGCACTGCGGCCTCTACCAACGGCCTGGCGACGGCCTCGACGTGGAACGCCTGGTTGTACAGGGCACCGTGCGGCTTGATGTATTGCAGCGTCACGTTTTCCGCTTTCGCCAAGCCCATCAAGGCACCGACCTGGTACAGCACCAACTCGACGATCGCATCCTCGCTGAGCGCCAGCTCGCGTCGGCCAAAGTGCCCGCGGTCCGCATAACCGGGATGCGCTCCGACGCGGACGCCGTGCTCGGCCGCCAACCGGAGTGCGAACCGTGAGGTATGAGCGTCACCGGCGTGGAAACCGCAGCAAATGTTCGCGGAAGTAACGAGTGGCATGATATCGGCATCGTGCGGGCAGCCTTCGCCGAGATCGCTGTTGAGATCGAGATTCATGAGGAACCTTTGAGCGGCTGCGGGGTTTAATGGTTGCATCTTGAAAACAGCACAACTTCGCATGGATTTTACTGGATTCACATGATGTTGTGTATAATTTGATGATACGTCCGATCGGTCCCGAAACACAACCAACCGCGCCGAGGCACTTTGCGAGCGCTAAGCCGCAAGCGGCAGAAATCCTACCTGGCCCCCATGCAAAAAATCGTGCTGACTGTTGGCGTCGCCGTCGGATTGCTGATTGCGCTGTGCGACACCATTCGCGCCGGAGATTGGCCGACATGGCGTTACGACGCAAATCGCTCGGGGGCGACGCCAGATGCGCTGCCGGCGAAATTGCGGCTGCAATGGGTGCGCGAATACGCGCCGACGACGCCAGCGTGGCCGGACCAGGCCAAGATGCAGTTTGACATCGTGCGCGAACCGGTGGTGGCGGGGCGGACGATGTACTTCAACTCGTCGCGCTACGATGCCGTGCGAGCGATTGATACGCGGACGGGCGTCGAGAAGTGGACACGCTTCGCCGACGGGCCGATCCGCTTCGCGCCGCTGGCGTGGGAAGGCAGCGTCTATTTCACTTCCGACGACGGCTATCTTTATTGTCTCGACGGCGAATCGGGCAATCTGCACTGGAAGGTTCGCGGCGGGCCAAGTGATCGGCGAATTCTGGGCAACGAGCGGTTGATCTCGACTTGGCCCGCGCGCGGCGCGCCGGTGATCGCCGATGGCACGGTGTATTTCGCCGCCAGCATTTGGCCCTTCATGGGCATCTTCATTCATGCGGTGGATGCCAAGACCGGCCAAACGATCTGGACCAACGACGGCGACGGCGCGGTGTACATCAAACAGCCGCACAATACCGACTCGTTCGCCGGCATCGCGCCGCAAGGGCCATTGGTCGCGATCGGCAATCGGCTGCTCATTCCCGGCGGGCGCTCCGTGCCGGCGACATTTGAACGCAAAACGGGCAAGCTATTACGCTATCAACTCGCGGAGAACGGCAAACGCGGCGGCGGGTCCGAAGTCGCCGCCATGGGCAAGGTCTTCTTCAACGGCGGGACCGTCTTCGATATCGAAACCGAAAAAGGCTTGATGGACTACGGCAAACAAGCCGTGCTCACGCCTAAACATGTCTTTGCCTGGGACAAAGGCCTGTGCAAGGTTTTTGACTTCGAAAAAGCGATGGACCAGGAAGCCGAGGTTGTCGATCCCAAAGACAAGAAAAAGGTCACAAAGGTAAAGCGTTGGGTCATGCCAGAGCTGGCGAACACCAAGGCCGACGACGTTGACACGATGATGCTGGCGGGCGATCGCGTCTACCTCGGCGGACCGAACCACGTCACTATGCTGGACTGGGATGCGAAGGCGAAGAAACTGAAATCGGCCGGCTCGCTGAGAGTGTCAGGCAAAGTCGTGCGGATGATCGCGGCCGACGATCGGCTGTTCGTCGTCACACGCGAAGGCGGCTTGCATTGCTTCGGCAGCGATAAGGTCAAGGTTGTCGTCCACAAACGCTCGCCCGAGAAAGCGTTTGCCAAGCTGGACAATGCCGTCGTCAAGCAGGCTACCGCGATTCTCGGCAACGATAAAAATCTCGCCGGCTATGGCGTGGTCTACGGCGCGGGTGATGGCCAACTCGTCGAAGCGCTGGTCCGCCAAAGCCGCCTGCATTTGATCGTCGTCGAACCCGATGCAGCCAAGGTCAAGGCCCTCCGCGAACGCTGGACCTATGCTAGCCTTTACGGAACCCACATCGCGATTGTGCCGACGGCGTACGAATCGGCCCAGTTACCGCCCTATTTGGCGAGCGTCATCGTCGTCAATAATGGGAGCGGCATTTCGGCGAACCTTGTGGCGACGGCGTTTTCGTCGCTTCGTCCTTTCGGCGGCAAGCTGTTTGTAACCGACAATGTAGATGCGAAGGCATTCGAGCAACTTAACCTGCCCGGTGCGAAAATTGTGCAGGCCGGTGCCTCGACCGTTATCACGCGTGTCGGCGCTCTGCTTGGTTCGGCGAACTGGACGCATGAGAATGCCGACGCCTCGAACACTCGGGTGTCACGCGATCAGCTCGTCAAGGCGCCTATGGGCGTCCTGTGGTTCGGCGGTCCGTCGCACGACCTGATCCTACCTCGCCACGGACATGGTCCGCAGCCGCAGGTCATCGACGGACGAATGATAATCGAAGGCGTGGACATGATCCGCGCCATCGACATCTACACCGGCCGACTGCTGTGGGAAACGTCGCTGCCTGGCGTTGGATTTTTCTACAACAACGTCGCGCATCAACCGGGCGCCAATGCGTCGGGCGGCAACTTCGTTTCTACCTCGGATGGCATCTATGTCACCTATCATAACACGTGCATTCGGCTCGATTTGGAGACGGGTAAGAAGGTCGGCGAGTTCGCGATGCCAATGCTCCCCGGCATGAAGGAATCGCCGCGCTGGGGCTATATCAATATCGCCGGCGATTATCTGGTCGGCGGGGCGGATCCACTGTTCAATCCGAAAGCGCTGCCGCTGCCGCCGCCGCCTAAGATCGGCGAGACCGGCGACGAAAAGCCGAGCGCCATCAGCAAACTTATCAAGACCATCAAAGGGTTTGGCGACAACATGTCCGCCAGCCGGCATCTCGTCGTCCTCGATCGGCAGTCGGGCAAGGTACAGTGGACGGTGTCGGCGAGGGCGGGTTTCCGTCATCACGCCATCTGCGTCGGCGGCAGCGTCCTCTATGCCATTGATCGCCCGTCCGCAGAGCAAATCGTGCGCTTCAAAAAAGACGACATCGAACCCCCCATGCCTCGCCTTATCGCATTCGACCTTAAGACCGGCAAGGAACTCTGGAGTACCGAAACCGAAGTCTTCGGCACCTGGCTCAGCTATTCCGACGAACGCAACATCCTCATCGAGGCCGGTCGCGTTGCGAGTGACAGCCTGCTCGATGAACCGAAAGGCATGCGAGCGTATGACGCGAAGAACGGCAAAGTGCTGTGGTTCGAGAAGGCCCACACCGGCCCGGCCATGATCCATCACGATACCATCCTGCAAGGTCAAAGCGCGTGCAATCTGCTGACGGGAAAATTGAAAATGCGCACCGACCCGATCACTGGCGAATCGGTGCCGTGGACCTGGGTCCGCAACTACGGCTGTAACACGCCATCGGCATCCGAACACCTGATGACATTCCGCTCCGGCGCCGCAGGTTTCTTCGACCTATGCAACGACGGCGGCACAGGCAACTTCGGCGGGTTTCGCTCGTCGTGCACCAACAACCTCATCGTCGCCGGCGGCATCCTCACCGCTCCTGAATACACCCGCACCTGCACCTGTTCCTACCAAAACCAATCCTCGATCGCCCTCATCCATATGCCCGATGTGGAAATGTGGACCTCGTTCGGCACCAAGGACGTCAAAGGCGTCGTCCAACGGTTGGGCCTCAACCTCGCCGGCGCGGGAGATCGCAAAGCCGACGACGGCACGCTGTGGCTCGAATATCCCAGCATCGGCGGTGTCTCGCCAGCGGTCAAGGTGTCCACTCAGCCTGCGAGCCTGAAGACCTTTCGCCGGCATGCCTCCGTCGTCACCGGTCCGTACAATTGGGTCACCAGCTCTGGCATGAAAGGCATCAACGAACTCAAGATCGAACTCGGCGCGATGACCGACGCCAAGAGATACACTGTAAAACTCTACTTTGCCGAACCTGAGAATGTGGCTGTCGGCCAACGTCTGTTCGATATTGAGATCGAAGGGCAGAAGGTGCTGACGAATTTCGACATCGCCAAGGAAGCGGGCGGCTCGCTGCGTTCGGTCGTCAGGGAATTCGCCGGCGTCAGCGCTCGTGGCCAACTGACCGTACGTCTTACGCCGTCCGAGGGCACGGCGTTGCGTGAACCGGTGCTTTGCGGCATCGAGCTTATCGCGGAGATGCGGAAATAAATTGTTCTTCGTTTAGCGCTCGCATGACGCCACATGAGCGCTAAGCCGCAAGCGGCAATACCATGCACATTACCGTCCATTACCTGACGCAGATTCGCCGAGCCGCGGGTTGTGCGTCGGAAACGCTAGACGTGCCGACGGATTGTACGCTCGAGGTGTTTCTGCATCAGCTAACCGAGCGCCACGATCCGGCTTTTCGCGCGCTACTGGTAGACGACGCCAATGTAATAAGGCGCTCGCTGTTGTTCTTCGTCGGCGACGATCATGTCGAGCTTTCGCGTGCACTGCGCGATGGTGAGGCGATCAGCATTTTGGCGCCGATGGCGGGCGGGTGAATCGGGCATATCATCTCTGCATGCATTCCTTCTCACTCACTGACGACGAACGCGCCATCTACGAATGGCAACTCTGGGTGCAGGGCTTTGGCGAAGCCGGTCAGCTGCGATTGAAGCAAGCGACCGTGCTCATCACTCGCTGCGGCGGCGTCGGTGGGACGTTGGCGTATTACCTGGCCGCGGCGGGTGTCGGTCGGCTGGTCCTCGCTCACGCAGGTGAGCTGCGCTCTAGCGATCTCAACCGCCAGCTGTTGATGAGCCACGCCGGGCTGGGAAAATCGCGCGCCGAACAAGCAGCAGATCGGTTGCGTGCCTTCAATCCACACGTCGAGGTTGTGCCGATCGCCGAGAATATTTCGCTGGACAACGCCGAACGGCTCGTGGCGATGGCCGACCTCGTCGCAAGTTGTGCGCCGCTGTTCCCGGAACGGTTGCACCTCAACCGCTATGCGGTGGCACAGGGTAAGCCGCTCGTCGATTGCGCGATGTATGAAATGGAAGCACAGCTCACGACGGTAATGCCGGGACGTGGACCATGCCTGAGTTGTTTGTATCCGAGCGAGCCGACCGCTTGGCAGAGACAGTTCCCGGTGTTTGGAGCCGTGGCCGGTACGGTCGGTTCGCTTGGCGCCATGGAAGCGATCAAGGTGCTCGCGGGCCTCGGCGAGCCGCTGGTCGGGAGGATGCTGCTTTGCGATCTGGCGACGATGGCGTTCCGCACGATGCAGCTTCGCCGCGATCCGGCATGCGCGGTGTGTGCGGGCGTTCAATCGGCGAGCCGAGCTCCGTAAGGAGCCGGTTGATGGCAGCGACTCAACCGGCTCCTTACGGAGCTCGGCTCGCCGGAAATCCGGAAAGCCCTTGCAATCGACGAATGGACGCGGAAGAATACACTGAGGAGAGACAGACCCATCGAGATCCCATTATGCCGATTCGGGTAAAGTGCGACGCTTGCAAGAAGACGCTCAGCGTGAAAGATCATCTCGCGGGCAAGCGGATCAAATGCCCGCTGTGCCAAGCGATCATCATCATTCCGTCCGCCGGCGCCGCCCAGGACACGCCGGGCGGTGCCAAACCCGCTCCCGCTGCGCAGAAGCCGGCGCCGGGCATTCCCGCGCCCGTTCCGGGCGCCGCCAGGACGACGAAACCCGCCGCCAAGCCAAAACCAAAGCCGACGACGAACGGGACGCCCGCGCCGAAAACCAAGGAACCTGTCGCTCTGCCGCCGGAGGACCTCGAGAAAGAGGCACTCTCCGCCTGGGCCGACGAACCGCCGACGACGGAGGAAGTTGAAGCGCCGACGACGATTGATTTTGTCTGCCAGTGGTGCGACGAAATGTTGCACCTGCCGCTCGACCTTGGCGGCAAACAGACGCAGTGCCCCAATGAAGAATGCCGACGTATTATCAAAGTCCCAATGCCCAAGATGCCCGAGAAGCAGGATTGGCGGAAGGTTAAGATCGGCCCAGGCGGCGCGCTAACGAACCAGCCCGACGAACTCGACAACGCCTGGGGCACGGAGCAAACGACGCGAGCCCGCCAGGATTCGCTCGCCCAGGCCGGCGCGATCTTGGCTCTGCCCAAACCGTCGCGTGGATGGTCTGGCTGGATGTACCTCGCTTTCGTGAGCATGGTCCTGTTTATCGCGATCGGTGCCGCCACTTTCGGCGGTGTGCGCCTGGTCAACAATCAACAGAGCGTGAACGCGTTGAGGGAATGCAAAAACCTCCTTGACCCGACGAAAGACCCGAAGATCAAAGACCCGCTACTTCAGGCCGAAGCGCATCGCGTGATAGCTCTATTGACCTTAAGCGACGGCAAGGGCAAAAACGCCGGCCTGGACGCCGCCGACAATTTTTCCGGAGCGCTCTCACTCATCAGCGATTCGCCCAGTGTCAACGAACAAATGTTCTTGCTCGACTTGACGCGCTCTTTGATCGAACTGGGAGGCAACGAAGACGAAGTGAGTTTCCGAAGGACGAAACGATCGTGGGACAATGTCCGCGGCCTGCTGCGATCCGCATTGGAAAAATGCAACGCCCCGGAAGTCCAAGTGGCGGGTCTTCGCGCAGTCGCCACGCGACTCATCGCCGTCAAACAGGACGATCTCGCATTGGTGCTCGCCGACGGCCTCGCCAATACCACCGCCGATAAGGGTGCCGCTCGCTCACCCGCCTATCGGCAAGCGATAGCCTTGCGCATTTTCCGCGGCGACGACAAGAAGGCCGACGCGAAAATCAAACGGCCCGAACCAAAGGACGACAAAGCCTTCAACGACGCCCACGCCCGCATCGGTTACGCCGAGGGTTTCGCACGCAAAGGCGAACTTGACGACGCCCTGAAGCTGGCAATGCACAAGGGACCGCTCGTTGACCGATTCGATGCTTGTATCGGGATCGCCGGCGTGTTGATGGCGGACGCGAAGCAGCGTGACAAGGCAGGCCAATTCGTTAAAGAGGCCATCACGCTGTCCAAGGAAAAAGGCAGCGACAAGCTCACGCCGTGGCAGATACTCTTGCTCACTCGCCTTGCCGCCCGCACCGAGGAAGCCGACACGGTGAAGGCACTCGTAGAGCAGCAGAAAGACAAATTCAAGCTGCGATCGCAACTGGAAATTCTCCTGGCGACATGTGAGAAGAGCAACACGGTTCTCGAGGTCGAGGCTCTGTCCGCGTTTGAGAACGACGACAAGGAGGGACAGACGCTGGCCCTGGCATGGTTCGCCTTCACGACGCACAATGCCAAACATGGCAGGAATCGGACGCAAAATCGGCAAACATTCGAATCGCGTGCGACAATCGCCGGCCTGACCGAACCGACCATCGAGATGATTCGGCCAATGGTCGATCTCGGCACGCACCTGGGATCGCTGAAGTTTGTGCCGTAGTAAGCCCAGAGGCGGTATACTTCGGGCGGTTGAAATTGTCGCATTTTCAGAGCCTGAGCGCCAGCGAAGGGCAACGTTTCAGAGTGCCCTTCGCTGGCGCTCAGGCTCTGACCAGACAATTTCATCCGCTCGAAGGTTACCTCACCCTCGGGCTTGCAGTTCCATCTGAAGGGAGCATCCGTGTTGACGCTGCCTCGCGTTTCCTGGCAACACCGCCATCTGTTGGGCTTGGAAGATTTGAGTGCCGCGGAGTTGACCGCCGTGCTTGATATGGCCGAGCATTTCACGCACGACGCCGACCCGCCGCGGAAGAAGCGTAACCATCTCGCGGGGAAGGTCATCGTCAATCTGTTCTTCGAGCCATCGACTCGCACGCGGATGAGCTTCGGCCTCGCCGCTCGCCGGCTTGGCGCGGACGTGCTCGATTTCTCGCCATCGGGTTCCAGCACATCCAAGGGCGAGACGTTCATCGACACGGCCAAGAACATCGAAGCGATGGGCATCGATCTCGTCGTTGTTCGTCACTCGGCAACCGGAGCGCCGCATCTGCTTTCGCAGCATTTGAAAGCGAGCGTCGTCAACGCCGGCGATGGCGCGCATGAGCATCCGACGCAGGGGTTGCTCGACATTTTCACGATTCGACAAACCCGCCGGCTGGAGGGATTGACAGTCGGTCTCGTCGGAGACATCGCTCATAGCCGAGTCGCACGCAGCAACATCCACGGCTTGACCAAGCTTGGCGCAAAGGTCATCGTCTGCGGCCCGCCGACGCTCGTGCCCGCGCGGATTGCCGAACTCGGCGTGGAGGTCTCGCACGATCTCGACGCGATTCTGCCACGCTGCGACGTAATTAACATGCTGCGCATTCAGTTCGAGCGCCAACGCAGCGGTCTATTCCCGTCGATCACCGAATACGCACGGCTATTCGGATTGAACACCGAACGCCTGAAAGTAGCCAGACCCGACCTCCTCCTGCTCGCGCCCGGCCCGATCAACCGCGGCGTCGAGATCACGCCCGACGTCGCCGACGGCCCGCACTCCGCGATCTTACGGCAAGTCACCAACGGCCTCGCCGTCCGCATGGCTGTCCTGTATTTACTTTGCGGGCAGCCGGAGGGATAATAGTATCAAAGCCCAGGGGTGTGCGTGGCGAACCCCTGGGATTGAAAACCTCTGTTCTCCTGGGCTTACAAACAAAGGTAGTTCCATGACCGTAGCTTCTGTACTCGAAAAAACCGAACGTCCGGCTTTTCCACCCGATGAATTGCTCATTTCAGAGGATGGTGTCAACTTGGAATCCGATTGGCATCGCATCGAACTCAACCTCCTGATTGAGTTGACCGATCAGTGGATAACGGGCCGCGACGATTTTTTCGTCGGCGGCAACATGTTCATCTACTTCGACGAAGAGCACGCCCGCAATCGCAATTTTCGCGGGCCGGACTATTTCTTCGTCTGGGGCGCGGAGCGGCATCGGTTGCGAGAATACTGGGCAATCTGGAAGGAAGACATGCGATTTCCGAACGTAATTGTTGAGCTACTTTCTCCTTCAACGGCGGAAATGGATCGCAACGAGAAGAAAGATGTCTACGAACGCCAATTCCGTACGCCCGAGTATTTCTGGTACGATCCGGAGGATAACATCCTCAAAGGTTGGCGACTCAGCGACGAAATCTACCAGCCGATCAAGCCCAACGAAAAGGGCTGGTTCTTTTCCGAGCAGTTAAATGTTTGGATCGGCAAATGGATTGGCCTCCACAGGGGCATGCGTACTATTTGGATTCGTTTTTTTTCCCCTGACGGCGTGCTCGTTCCAACTATCGCTGAATCACGTGATGTCGCCCAGGCTCAGGCGCGGGTTGCGCAGCAAAAGGCAGAGATCGCGCAGCAGAAGGCAGAGATCGCGCAGCAGTCTTTAGACGAACAACGACGACGTGCCGAAGCTGCCGAAACCGAGCTTGCCGAAATGCGGAAACTCCTGGAGAGCAAAAAGACTACCCCATGACCATCCTCTACATCACCAATGGCCGTATCATCGATCCCGCGCAGAATCTCGACATCGTCGGCGATCTGTGGATTCGCGATGCGCTTATCCTCGGCATCGGCCCGCGACCCGAGCTGTGCGCCGACCGCACCATCGACGCACGCGGCCTGATCGTCTGCCCTGGCCTCATCGATATGAACGTCCGCCTCTGCGAACCGGGCCGCGATGAGGACGAAACCATCGCGACAGGCTCAGCGGCTGCGCTGCGCGGCGGCATCACGTCCGTCGCCTGCATGCCGAACACCGAGCCGCCGATCGATCACCAGGCCGCCGCGGAGTTCGTCTATCTCCAAGCGGAGCGTGCGGGTAACGCCAGCGTGTTCCCGATCGGCTGCATCACCAAGGGCCGCAAAGGCGCTGAACTCGCCGAGATCGGCGGCCTCGTCGATGGCGGAGCCGTCGCCTTTACCGATGCCGATGCCCCCGTCGCCAGCGCCGAGATTATGCGCCGCGCTCTCGAATATTGCCGTATGTTCGACAAGCCCGTACTAAGCCATGCCGAGGAAACCGAGCTGACCCGCGGCGGCATCATGCACGAAGGCGGCGAGAGCATGCGACTCGGCCTGCGCGGCATGCCCGCCACCGCCGAAGAGGTCATGGTTAACCGCGACATCGAACTCGCACGCCTGACCGGCGGACGCTTGCACATCCTGCACGTTTCCACTGCCGGCTCGGTCCATCTAATCCGCCGAGCGAAAGAGCGCGGCGTGCGCGTCACTGCAGAAACCTGCCCGCCCTACTTCACGCTCACCGAAAAAAAACTTCGCAGCTTCGATAGCAACTTCAAACTCAATCCCCCGCTGCGCACCGACGACGACATCCGCGCAATCATCACCGGCTTGGCCAACGGCACGCTCGATGCAATCTCCAGCGGCCACAATCCGCAAGCACACGAGAAGAAACTCCGCGAGCTCGATCAAGCCCCGTTCGGTGCCGTCGGCCTGGAAACGCTGCTGCCCGTCGCGATCACCATGCTGATCCAGCCCGGCCACCTAACCTGGCCCCGCTTGATCGAAAAGCTCACACGCAGCCCCGCGACCATTCTCGGCATCGACCGTGGCACGCTCAAACCCGGTGCCGACGCCGACGTCACCATCATCGACCCCGCAGCCTACTGGACCATCGACGCCACGAAATTCACATCCAAGAGCCGCAACAGCCCCTTCGACGGCATGCACGTGCGCGGCCGAGTGCACACGGTGATTCTGGGCGGCGAGGTGAAGCAGCAAGCCCAAGGGTGAGCGAAGCGGTACGGTGGAATGGTGGGCCGAACCGGTCACGGAACCGATAGGGCCGCGGGGCATGACGCTCTTTATTCGATTTCAAGCACCCACTATACAATGGCAGGTCGCATCCATTGGGAATAATGAGTGGCTACAAAGCGGCAACAGAACTCGGGCCAAGGGCAATGCAACTCGCAACAGGCTCAGGCGACCTGTCGCGGCAGGTAATGCAATACCATGATTTGGCTCAATCGAAGCCCCAAGCTGGCGTAGGTTCGGCCCTCATCGTCGCTGAACTCAACTTCTACTGCGTCCCGTGACAGGAATTCGACCACGGTGCCAACTTGCCCTCGACCAAGGCCTCGATCTGGGAGATTCTCTGTCAAAGCCACGACATCGAGCAATTGAATAGCGGGATTCATATTAGCCTCCGTTTTCATTAAATCACGGGCCATCCAGCAGCAGAGCCTCGAAACCGGCTTGGCGAAAATGCACATCGGCGGTCAGCGCTTCGGCCACGCCTTCGTGCTTCATCAAGGTAAATGAAATGCAGTCGGTGAGTCCCCATTCCTTGTCCGCGCGGGCGAGGTAAAGATCAACCGATTCCTGGAGCAACGCAGGCGAAATAGGGAAAAGCGCATAGCCCTCCTCCGTGGTGAGTTTCGCGA